>WRBX01000022.1 GCA_009784335.1 Oscillospiraceae bacterium | reverse complement strand
GACTTGAATAAACTCATAACTTTCTTATCATCTAAAGGAATAGTTCTACTATCAACTCCGGTCAAATCTTCCAACATCTTGATAACAGTAGGGTCATCGTGACCTAGGGCATCAATTTTCAATAGGCGGCCGCTAAGGGATTTATAGCTAAAGTGTGTGGTTAGCACTTTTTTTGTTTTATCATCTGCGGGATATTGAACAGGGCAAAATTCATGAATATCCCGCCCTTTTGGCAAAATCATGAGCCCTCCGGGGTGCTGCCCCGTGGTTCTTTTCACTCCCTCACACTTCGAAATCTTATAATTCAGCGATGCATTATTAGCTTCAATCCCGCGCGTTTCCATATATTTTTTTACAAAACCAAAAGCTGTGCGAGAAGCTAGGGTTGAGATGGTGCCGGCGCGAAAAACATTTTCCACTCCGAATAGCTCTTCCACAAATTTGTGCGCTTTTGCTTGATAATCGCCGCTGAAATTCAAATCAATATCAGGCTCTTTATCACCTTCGAAACCTAAGAAAGTTTCGAAAGGGATATCGTGCCCATCTTTTTGCATTATCTCGCCGCATACGCATTTTTTATCAGGCAAATCGAATCCGCCGGAAATACTTCCGTCAGTATAAAACTCTGAAATTTTGCATTTATCGCATCGATAGTGGGGCGGTAATGCATTAACATCGGTTATTTCACATAAAAAGGCCACGAAAGATGAGCCCACCGAGCCACGAGAGCCCACTATATATCCATCGGAATTGGATTTTGCCACCAGTTCGTGTGCAATCTGATACATCACTGAAAAGCCGTATTTAACTATCTTTGATAATTCCTTTTCAATTCGCTCGCCAACAACATCCGGCAATGGTTCACCATAAAGCTCGCGCGCACGCGACCAACACATTTGGCGAACATTTTCCTCGGCTCCCTCTAAAAATGGAGGAAATGCGCCATCAGGAATTGGTTTGAGCTTTTCGATTTTCTTGAACAGCGAATTTGGATTCTCTATAACTATCTTTCGTGCAGTTTTCTCATCTAAATAGTCAAACTCGGCAAGCATTTCATCAGTGGTTCTTAAATATAGCGGGGCCTGATTATCGGCATCGTCATAGCCTTGACCTGCTTGTAGAATAGCGCGATACTGTGCATCTTTTTCATCAATAAAATGAACATCTCCGGTAGCCAAAACCGGCTTGCCCATCTTCTCGCCAAGTGCAACTATCTTGCTGTTAATATTCTTCAAATCTTCCCAAGATCTTTCTCCATTTGTGACCATAAATCCATTTATACCTAGTGGCATAACTTCGAAATAGTCATAAAAATCAGCGATTTTACGGATAATATCATCATTCTTTCCATCATAAATCGCACGAAAAAGTTCACCTTGCTCGCAAGCAGTGCCTAAGAGAAGCCCCTTGCGGTGAACCCTAAGAGTTTCTCTATCTATCCTTGGTTTTTTATAAAAATTCTCGGTGTGTGAATATGTAATGAGCTTGTATAAGTTTTTCAAGCCTTCTTTGTTTTGCGCCAGAATTGTTATGTGATGACTTTTTTGCTTGCCGCAATCCTTCTCAGCCTCATCAGTTAGATATCCTTCAAGCCCATAAATAAGCTTGAAATCTTCATGCTTTTTAGCCTCCTTATAGGCTTCCGGAAAAGCTTGAACCACGCCATGATCTGTGATTGCTATCGCCTTATGCCCCCAGGCAACTGCCCTTTGCACAAGCTCCGTAGCATTTGCCAGCCCATCCATGGTGCTCATCTGAGTGTGCGCATGAAACTCAATTCTTTTTTCTTTTGCGCTATCAAGCCGCTGCTTTCCATGGCATTCTTCAAGCCTTATTGCTGACACAGAAACAACAGTATCACGAGCATATTTATCATACTGTGCCTCGCCAAAGACAGTGACTTCTTGACCTTTTTTGAGATTACGCAACTCAACATTTTTTTTGCTATATCGCTCCAAAACCACTTTACAAGAAATTGCTGCGCTCCCCTCGCTGTTTACAATATCGAATTTATATAAATTGCGGTTGCCATAAATCTCTTTTGCTTCAATCGAAAAAATAGCGCCGCAAGTTGCAACCTTGCCGCTACTATCATTAATATCTTCAATCGGCGTAACTTTTTTGCTAAAATCCTTCTCTGCTCCAAAAATAACCTTGTTTTCCACAAGGTCATTTTTTTCTTTCTTTATGTAAGCTGATTTTCGCTTCTCAGCCTTAAACTTTTCGTAATCAGACATTTATTACAAAATTTCCTCTCAAATTATTTCCTTATGCTTGGATCGGTGAAATAATATCCCAAACTGCGCTTTGTTGCGATAAATTTCGGCTCAGAAGGATCTAACTCAATTTTTTCACGAAGCCTGCGAACTGTTACATCAACTGTCCGAGCGTCACCATAGAATTCATAGCCCCACACGCGCTCTAAAAGCTCTTGCCTTGAATAAATCTTTTCCGGAATTGCCATTAAGAATTTCAAAAGTTCGAATTCGCGAATGGTTAAATCGATAGGCTTTCCATCTTTTGTCGCCAAATAATGGTTCAAATCAAGCTCCACGCCGGCATATGATATTTTTTTACTATCATCCGCCGCGCCCTCAACCGCCGCATTAAGCTCATAATTCACACGCCGCAGATTCGACTTAATCCGCGCCATCAGCTCGCGAGTTGAGAAAGGTTTTGTGATATAATCATCAGCGCCAAGCTCAAGGCCGAGAACTTTATCAATCTCCTCTTCTCGTGCCGTTAGCATAATAATCGGCACCTGTGAAACCTCACGAATGCGCTTGCACACGGTAAATCCATCCATTTTCGGCAACATAACATCAAGGAGAATCAAATCAGGTTCTTCCTCTAATGCAATTTTAAGCGCCATCTCGCCGTCATAAGCTTCCAAAACATCGAAATTCTCGCGCTTTAGGTTGAGTTTCAATATATCAACTATCGAAACCTCGTCATCAACCACCAAAATCTTCATATTATTAGCCATAGGTCCCTCCCTATTTTTTTCAATAGATTAACTGTATAAAACATGTTCTAAGTTTGTCAAACTTTTCATACTTTTAATTTAGAAGGGAAGGTATATATCATGGAGATAAATAATATTATCATCGAAAACCGCATGAAAACCAATATTTCCGGGGTGACCGATGTTGTTTCATTTTCGGAGGCAGAGGTTATTTTAGACACGCAGCAGGGCGGACTGGTTCTTCACGGTGAAAATTTTCGTATTAATAAGCTCAGCGTGGAAATTGGCGAAGTGATTATTGAGGGCAAGCTGAATTCTTTTATTTATGAAACGCCTAAGAGAGAAAAAGAAAGCGTGTGGGCTAAGATGTTCAAGTAAAAACCATAGAGAAGAAAGAATAATGAATAAATAATAAAGAATAAATAATAAAGAATAATGATGGATAATTTGCTCCGCAAATTCTACTTCCTTTATTCTTTCTTCTTTATTATTCATTCTTTAATGAATTTCAGAGGGAAGCATCATGGAAATTACTTCACAAAATCAAATTTTAGTTTTTTTTATGTGTGTTGTTTGCGGGCTATTAATCGGCACTATTTATGATTTGTTTCGCATTCATCGCACGATTTTCAAGCCGAGAAAGTACTCAATCATTTTGGGCGATTGTTTTTTTTGGCTGCTTACAAGTTTCGTTTCACTACAATTCATAATCTCTTTTAATAGCGGCAATCTGCGCCTATTCGAATTTTTGGGAATTATCATCGGAGTTTTTCTATATCTTGCATATCTAAGTAAATTCTGCTCAAAAATCGTTGTTTTTTTGTATAAGCTTCTAAATAAGCTTGCCAGATTTTTATTGAAAGTTGTGCTATTCCCACTCGTGTTTTTCATAAAGAAAATGAAAAAGCCTTGTTTTTTGTTAATCTATGGATTCAAAGCAAATTTGGGGCGCCTAAAAAGATTTTCGAAAAAGATATAAAAAGTTGACACCCGTCCACTTTTTTGTTAAAGTTTTTTTGTGGGGAGCAAGAGTAATATCTCCTCGCGAAAGGGGATTTTTTTTATGGACTTAGATAAAAAAGAAATAGTGGAACTTATCAAATTAGGGTATCAATGGCACTTTTGGGATGGCAAAGGTGATAGGTATGAAGGGCTAGATTATGTTCCATTCTATAATGATAGAGGGCCTTATAGCCAAATTAGAACCGCGAAAGGTGCTACATTTGGATTTTGTGGTTTCACAAATCATTCACAATCAACTCCATGGACATGGCTGGGAGTAGTAATGGGCGAGCATCTTGCGGATGGATTTAAATTCAAAGATGGGATATTTTTTGATATTCAAGATGATACCCCAGATAGATTAGACCTTCGAGCTTATTTGCTTAAGCCAAAAGAAGGCGGCCCCGAGTATCCGATTTATGATAGGAATAATCGTGCGCCTGAATTAATAGGTGCTCGTGGAAGAATATATGACTGGAAATCTAAAACATATATTGAAACCGGCGAGCGTGATTGGGATATGCTATCTGAAGATGAGCAAGTGAGTGTATTCCTCAATGCGATGGAAACTGTCGGTTATAAGAGAGATGATGTTTCGCAAGTTTTGCAAGGAAAAATGACAGCTGCTGAGGCTTATATGGCAGTTGCACCTAAGGAGATTAATAATAGGCGAATTGTGTTTTTCGGGAATAAAAGAAATGCAGAATTCAGAGGGAATAACTTAGTATGGGCAAGGTATAACGATTTTAGTAATATTGAGCTTGACAAATTTCCTTTTCCATTCGATGGGCCTCTCACCATTGATTGCGAAAAATTTAACACACAGAGAATAAATTTTGGCATGAATGCAAGAAGACATAAACTTATAAATGTAAATAGCAATAATAGGTCTATTTATGATGCCAATATTAGAAACGCCATAATTGATGAGCCGATAGATTTATCAAAACTTGATGCTTATGGCACTAAATTTGGGCATCACACCGTTATTAATTTAGATAAATATCCCTATGAATTAAAATATTTGGATCTAACTCTTGCCATTGATGAAAATGGCGACAGGTTTAATGTCAATGAATATGGCAGAGTTCAACTTGATAGTGATAATCAACCAGAAATAGTGAAAAATTCAATTAGAAATTTCAATAATGCAATTAGCGTTTGTGCGAGCGCTTACAATGCAAAATCGGTTCAATCTGCCTTTGACAATGGCGCTGATGGCATTGGACTAATTCGCACCGAGGATATGTTTGGCAAGGAATTACTTCGAGACCTTTTCACAAAAGATGAATATGGAATTTGCAGCGAAACTTTGAAAAAGCTAGGCGAAATTCAAAGAAATGAGGCAAGAGAAATTTTTAAAATTGCGAATGGCAGGAGAGTTGTTTTTAGATTGATGGATGTTCGGCTTGAGGAATTGGTTTCTGATGAAAGAAGAAGAGATTTAGAATGGAACAAAGGAGTGCCAAATGGTGGAGCCTCACAGTTACGAAATTGCATGTGCCTTACCAATATGCAGGCGTCAGCAATATTTGATGCTGCTATTGAAACCGGCGCAAGTGTTGATATTTTAGTTCCAAGAATAGAGTGGGATAAAGATTTTGACCAAATAACAATGCATATTAACACGATTGCTTCCAGCAAAGGTTTTAAGAATTATCGAGTGGGCGCTATGATTGAGAATGTTCGCGCTGCTAATGATGCACATAATCTTGCTAAAATTGCTGATTTTATTTCTTTTGGCACAAATGATTTGACCCAAAGCGTTACAGGCCTGCCAAGAAATAGTGATTCAGAAGCATTTATTAGATTAACTCCGGAGGCTAAAGCCTTCATAAAAGAGGGAATTTACCGCGCGAAAATATCAAAACCCAATATAGAAATCGGTTTTTGCGGCGACCATTCAAGCTATGCAGAAAACCTCGAATTTTATCGAGAATTAGGCGCAAATTATATTTCATGCAATTCAGATTTTGCATCTATAGCGAAGGAATTTATCAATGATAGCGAGAAAATGCATAGCTCACAAAATGTTACGCATAGAATTTTGTAAAAAGATTTGACAAGTAAATGTCACTTATGTATATTGAATAGGAAGTTAGAATCCAAAAGGAGAAATCCTGATTGGCAAAGCGCTTAAAACTAAAGCCGAATGTTAAACAAAAATTAGTAGCTGTTATTTTGCTACTCATTTTTGCGTTTATATCATCCATTTTTATCTCACAAAATAGTCAGCTTAGCACTCAATCGGCTAAGATGAAGGCTTTAGATGAGCAAATTGCGCAAGCTCAGGAGAAAAATGATGAATTGGAAGCTGAAAAAGAAAAATTGCAACTTGATGAGTATAAAAAAGATATTGCCAAAACTCGGGATGGCTTGGTTTTTCCAAATGAGATAATATTTGTTGATAGCTTAGCGATAGATTAATCCAGCAGGCGGCCAATGGTCGTCTTTTTATCATATTTAATAAGGAGATTTAGAATAGTATGGCAGTAGAAATCGGAAGCATTTTGCAGGGAAAAGTAACGGGAATTACATCATTCGGCGTGTTTGTTTCTATGGACAACGGAGCCTCGGGTCTGGTTCATATTTCGGAGATATCAAATGATTATGTCGCTGACATAAATCAAATTATACATAGCGGCATGGAAGTAAAAGTCAAGGTGCTTTCAAAAGATGACAAGGGCAAACTTAGCCTTTCTATTAAACAGGCAGACGGTGCGGCAGTTTCTTCTACCGGCAATTCCGGATTCAGGGGAAAGAATAATAAGAATAAGGAGCCGCTTGATCCGTTCGAAGAAATGATGAAAAAATTTAAGCAACAGAGTGAAGAAAAAGTGCATGATTTGAAGCGAAGAGATAAAAATACTTAAAGGTTGATATTAATTAGGAGTTAATTCATGCTCAAAGAATTCTTATATCTTGTTTTTTGCGGTTTTTTTCTTGGTTTGAGCGTTTTTGCACCGGGGTTTAGCGGTAGCGTCATTGCCATTATTCTTGGCATTTATCATGAAATAATCCGTATCACTTCTAATCCATTTAAAGATTTCAAAAAAAATGTAATGTATTGCTTGCCGCTGGGGATTGGTGCGCTGATTAGTGCTGTGCTGTTTGTTTTGGCTTTTGATATTATGTTCGAGAGATATGAAAAGGCGACATATTTGCTCTTTGTAGGTTTAATCGCCGGCAATCTTCCTATTATTTTTGCCGATGTAAGGAAATATGGCTTAAAAATTAGTAGCTTTCTTTGGGGAACAATGGCATTTGCGGCGGCATTTATACTTAGCATTGTTGCGGTCGGGGCTGAAAATGTTGGCGAGAGCGGCTTACTGATTCTTGCTATTGCCGGGCTACTGGCCGGAGCGACGGCGCTGATTCCCGGCATGAGCGTTTCGATGGTGCTTATTATCATGGGTGTTTATGGGCAGCTGATTTCCATTGCCAGCGGGCTATTGCACGGAGATTTTTCAATGCTGTTGCCTTTTGCTATTTTCTGTGTGACGGCTGTGATAGGTTTAGTGTTTACCGCACGCGGAATCAAGGCGACATTTGCGCGTTTTCCTGCAGTTGCTAACACTGCGGTTCTTGGTTTTATGAGCGGGTCGCTAATTGGAATTTTCTTAAAAAGTATACAAATGCCGAGCATAAATTTCAATTGGGGTTTAGGCGCCGGCGCGCTTGCTGCCGGCCTTGTGGTTTCAATGCTATTTGTAGTTTTGGGTAAAAAAATGAAAAAGAGCGAATCTTAACATTAAATCAAATAGATTAAAACATAAAAAAGGTTGGGATAGATTTCCCAACCTTTTGTAATTTTGTATTGATTATCTCTTGCTAAACTGTGGTGCTCTGCGAGCGGCTTTAAGGCCGTATTTTTTGCGCTCTTTCATGCGTGGGTCGCGAGTTAGGTAGCCTTCGCGCTTGAGCGGAATGCGATATTCATCGGAATCGGCTTCGAGCAGCGCGCGGGCGATGCCGTGGCGGATTGCGCCGGCCTGGCCGGTTACCCCGCCGCCTTTAACGGTTGCGATGATATCATATTTGCCGAGAGTATCGGTGAGCACAAGCGGCTGCTTGACAATTGTGATAAGAGTTTCAAGGCCGAAATATTCAGCGATATCGCGCTCGTTTACAGTGATTTTGCCGCTTCCGCCTTCGACTAGCCACACGCGCGCGGTGGACGATTTGCGGCGCCCTGTGCCATAGAATTTGTTTGTTTCTGCTTTTTTAGTTGGCATTATTCACTCGCCTCCTCTTCTACTTTTTCTTCGGTAGGTGTTTCTTCGGTTGCCCCAGGGGTTGGTTCTTCAGCCGGGGTTTGCTCGACCGGGACGATGTGGGCATCATCCCCTACGGGTGCTTCCACATTGGGCTCTGCGTCGGCGGGCTCAGCAAGGCGAGCCCCTACGGGTGCCGGGGCCTTAGGT
>WRBX01000021.1 GCA_009784335.1 Oscillospiraceae bacterium | reverse complement strand
TTGCACCTTATGTGCTGGATTCGCACCGATGGCAAACTTCGTCTTATCGAGCTTTCCGGCGATGGGATCATTCTTTCCGATAGTTTTGAAAATGCCGGAGAAAGCTTTTATCCAACCGATAAGTTCCCATATTTCTTCACTCCGCTCTACATTCGCGAGGGAACGGTGTGGGCCAAGGGCGATGCCGAGCTTTTGATTCCGCTCCAAGATTTAGTTGATGAGCTCGATGACCAAATTCGCATAAATGCAAGGCTTTCGGGTAATCCGCAGCGGCTGGTTGATGTTTCTTCCAATATTGATTTAGATAAGTGGACAAACGAGAGCGGGCTGATTATTCCAACCTCGAATATCAACGGAGCGCGGTATATGGACCCACCCGAAATGCCAAGCTATCCGCTTGAGCGCCGTGCGTATGCGATAAGCACAGAACGGCAAATTGTGAGCCGCTTCTCCGATCAAATGGTAGGGCAAGTAACCACAAGAGGAATGACAGCAACCGAGGCCGAAGGGGTTCTAACACAAGGCTCGGTGCTAATAGAGCATAAAAAAGCACTTTTGCAAGAAACCCTAAGCGAAGTATTCGAATATTGTCTAATGCTAATGAAAGAATATTATTCGCAAGAAAAAGCCTTCCGCTTATCCGACGGGCAATTTGAATATTGGAAAGCAAGCGACCTAAAATCAATCCCTGTTTCCAACCTTGAAACCAAAGAAGCTGAATTTGATATTTATGTGAGAATTGGGAGTGCAATAATTGCCAAAGATGAAGAGGAGTGATACTATATGAAATGGTCAGATTCAGAATTTATGGAAATGATACAAAATTTGCTGCTGAATTATTTTCAAAATGAAAAAGAAAGCGGAAATGAAAAATATGATGAGCGAATAGAAGAGTTCGAAAAGCTCGGATACAAAGCTGAAAACTTTATTGAAAACATAATCAAAAATAGCATATACGCGATGGGGCATTACTTTGGGCTTATAGCCGGCGGTCTGGGCGATATGCTGAACTGGACCTGGAACAAGCTATATAATGAAATAAATAAATTCTTAGATAAAAAAGTTATGTGGATTGTTAGAAACCCGGATGCATGCCCATGGTGCAAAAATTTGGATGGCAAAGTTTTCAAAATGAGAAATTTACCGATAACTCACCCAAATTGCAGATGCGGCATTGTGAAAGTTGATGATAACATTTTTGAAAGCGATATGTCGAGAACGAAAAAAGATTTATATGGTAGGCCTGGAACTTCAAGATGGTTCAAAGAAAAAGAAATATTCTATGGAGAAGATGGGCGTGCTACAAAGGTTATTGATAGGACTGATCATGGGAATCCTAAAGAGCATAGTAATCCACATGAACATATGATATCTTGGGATGGAAATGGAAATCCAGATTTTAGTAGACAAATTAACAATTACAAGGAGTGAAAAAAATGTTTAAGAATGGATCTGAATTTAACAATTTTGATGAATTTATTAGTTTTTGTGAGCGAGGCGGAGAATTAGAATTTATTTATAATGGGCATGTATATTGGACAACAATGTCAGGAAATGGAAAGCGCATTGCTTATGAGGCATATAATGAAGAAAGCATTAGAGAATACAACACGCCTCAAGAAGTTTTGGAACATGAAATCGAAGAGAAAAAATTGAAAGATATACTGTTTGATATCGAAGTGACTGATAGAAGCTTTTAAAGTCAATTAAAACAAGTATTAATAAAAAAAACCAACTGCTAAACAGAGGTTGGTTTTTTGTTATCAAAAAAACAGATTGCGGGTAAAGCCCGCAATGACAGGAGTTAAACAATGGAAAACATAAATAATGTTGTGAGTCACAATGCGCGGGCGAATGATTTTGCGCAGGAAACGGCGGGGCTAACTGCCCATCAGGTAGTATCGGCTCTTGGCGGGCAGCCTGTATGCCCCAAGTGTGAGCGGCTGGCCTTCCGCGATGTTGGTTGGAAGGAGCGGCGCAGTGCCAGGTGTGCAAATTGCGGCTGGCATGGGCAAACGGTGACTTATGATGAATATATAACTGAGCGGATGTACCGATAAAGCAACGAATAACTAATAACGCATAACGAATAACTGATGATGATTTTACAAAATCTGAAATGCGTTAGCATTTCTACAACAGTTATTCGTTATTACTTATTCGTTATTCGTTAAAACGACTGAAAGGAGTGATTTCATGGATGATAAAAACTACCAAGTTCCGCTTTCCGCCCTAAAAGCTGAGCGGGCAAAGGGGAAAAGAAAATTAAAACTTATGGAGGAGAGAATGAAACATTTTGCAGATGACAGAGATCAGCTGACAGAAAATTTAATGGATGGTTCGAGCGTAGGGGGCGATGCCCACATCGCCCCGGCAGAACAAACACCAATTGAAATTGTCACCCACGACTACCTAACCGAACTCGCCCAGCTAATCAAGAATCCCAATTACGCAGATAGCACTGAACGCATTGATGAGCTTCGCGAATATGCGAATGAATATGGCGTATCACTAAAAACCGCATATAATTCACTTTTTGCTGAAGAAAAATTTGAAAAAATCCGTCAAAAGACGGAAGCTGAGGCGATGCAAAAATTTCAAGCAAAACAAGCACGAAAGATTGAAGCGGTTGACGGCGGCAGCGGGATTAGCAAAAAAGTGGCAAAGCTAAATGCCACTCAAATTGCCGTTGCGGAAATGATGGGGATGACGAGTGAGGAATATGCGAGATATATGTAGCGGAGCAGGTTTCGACGCTTCGCAGAGTAAACTGCGATAAAAAATCCATCTGTCGCCGAGATGCGAAAAAAGGGCGATACGAAAGTCATTAGACTTTGGCATCACAAAAAATCATTTTAGAAAGGATGATGCAAAATGTTATTATCAGAAAATTTTGGTGTTTTCGTCACACCGGGACAAAGAAAAGTATTTATGGACGAAATAGAAAATTATGAACCGCAATTTGCGCAAATTTTTCGCCAAACGGAAACAACAATTCCGTTTTACCGCGGGGCGCATATTGGCGGGTTCGGGCTTTGGAATTCAAGCACAGAAGGCACAACAATTGCTACCGAATCTGTGAAGCAGGGAAGCAATGCAGAGCTTTCGATTGAACGATATTCAAAGGGCTACACAATTTCTTGGGAGCTTATGCAAGATGACCAGCAAGGAGTTTTCTCAGGGCAAGCAGGCCAAGGTGGAAGTGCCAAAATGTTGGCTCGCTCGCTGGTTTCTACGGTTGAATCAAAATGTGCCTCTGTATTAACCGGCGGATTTACAAACACCGGTTATGATGGCGTTGCTCTTTTTGCAACAAATCACAAATATCACAAAAACACAGGCACCCCTCCGACCGGCAGCAACAAGCTCACCGCAACTCCGCTCACCGTAGCGGGATTGCAAGACGCTTGCAAGCTAATGCGTGCAATGAAAGATAACGGCGGCGCGGCATCGGCAGGAATCATTCCGGGGCAACTTATTGTTCACCCTGATGATGAGTTCGCAGCTCGTACGCTTCTAAACGGAGCACTCAATATTGTAGATGGAGTGCCTCACGCTAACTCAACACTTCCTAACCTGGAAATTGTTGTTTTAGACCACTTGGCGAATAGCTCGGCGTTTTATGTTCGTGCAAAGAACATGGATAATTTGGTTCTTGCTTGGCGCGAAAAACCTCGTTTTGCAAGCCACCAAATTCCACAATCGGTTGATTGGTTCTTCTATGGCTACATGAGATTTGTAGCAGGTTACGAAGAATGGAGAGGCTTGGTTGGGGTACAAAAATCAACAAGTTAAGTAGTAGACAGTAAGCAGTTGACAGCACACAGTTGCTGTCAGCTGATAGCTGTCAGCACAGAAAGGATTTGATAATTATGAAAGAAAAATGTTTTTGCGAAGAATGCGCAAAAGAAATCAGAAAGATTGCGAGCGAACTCACACTTGAACAATTGCTCGCGGCAGATGAAATGGGAGTAACGCCGGAAGAATATGCAGAAAACTTATGACGAAAGATATTGAAAATTTAAGAAAGGAGGATATAATGAAAAAGGGAAAAAGATGCAAAAGATGCAACAAAGGCATTGCCCTATGGCGCGGAGATTATGGCCCAATTTGCGCTGGCAAAGTCGGCGTGCCGCTGGGTGGGCCAAGAGCAGGCGCGCAATATGATGATGAAATAATATTTGCTATTGAAGATTGGCTTTTCAAAAAGATGACAAAGAAAGAGCAATCTGAAATACTAAGGCTAAAGAGAATTTGGCACAATGCAGCAGCGCTGGGCGACAGAATGATGATGGACGCAGCGCATAGAGCAGCCGCTCAGATTAGAATGAAGTATGATAAGAATTATACGAGTTATGATAATTACCAACACGCAGATTATACTACGACAAAAACGCGGTCGAGTGCCAAGAAAAACAACAAGATTGAGCCGCTACCGCAACCTGGTCCTGAGCCAACAACAGAACAGATAATTACTACTGAGCCGAGATCAACACCAACGGGCGTTCCATATGATACAACAATAAAAGGCGTACCAATTAAATATTATGTAACAGATAAAGGTGCAGCAAGAATCAGTTATGATCAAAATGATTATGGTCAATTGGTTGCGAAAGATGGAATGAAAGAATTAGCTCAGGAAATTTATCGAAAAGCTAAGTCTATAAATCCTTATAGCATGAGCGGAAGAACAGTTAGCGGTGTTAATACAGAAATACAATTACACTATTTGCTTTATACTTTTATAGGAGATTATAAAAAAGAACCGCACATTGCGCACATAGGCGGGATTGGGAAGGAAGATAGAAATGCTATATTCTTTGAAGCCGCCAACACAGCAAAAATGGTAGCAAGGATTTTTCTTGATCCAAAAGGATACGATAGTTTGTTGAAAGAAATAATAGAGGTGCATTTAAAATGAAAAAAAAATCAATAATTAAGATAATTCTATATCCCATTTTATGCATATTAGCATTATTTGTTTTGCTAAAAGCACCCAGCTTTATTTATAAGACTAAAACAGAAATCAAATATGCTAATTGGCAAATTATTTCCTTTAACGAATATGGAAGCTTTAGAGTGCCAAAAGAGTGGATTTATACTGAAACAGAAGATGCTATTTATTTTACGAACTTACCTATGAAAGAAGAAAATCATTTAGTCTACATGGCAGGAACAAAATGGAATAAGGATGGCTTGCTAAATGTAGAAATAACTTATAGTGATGAAAGAAATCCGGAATGGGAGGATAAGTATCTTTACCAAATAGGAGTAACAATACATGAAGATAAATCTGAAACTTATAGATTAGTTGAAAGAATTTTCCCGCCATGCATGCTTTTTAGTGATACAGAGTATACAGGATATTGTTATGGAGGAGAATCAACATATCATACAAACTTCTACTTAGAAATATTCAAAATTAAGGGGCGCAAACATGAAAAATTTACTATCGGATTTATGAATGAAGATAAAGGCATTGATTTAATCGTATGGGATGATTCGATAACAGAAAGCAAAGTAAAAAAGATAACGAAATCTTTCATTAGATCACCACATGTGAAATAGTGATGAGATGTAAAGAGGTGAAGCAGAAATGAAAGTAAGATACTTTTTGGCATCATTGCTTATAATCTTCTTAGTATTGATTTTTGCTAAAACTAGCATTAAAAATTCAGATGTTTATATCACTAAGGGATATTCTGAGCTGCATTACTATGGCGAACTTTTTGTTCCGATTGAAGAAGAATTTTTACCGGAAGGATTAGAGTTTGATTGGTACAATGGCAAATGGATAGATGCAGATGTAGAGGGCGCAAATTGGTTTTTGGATAAATTCATTCTAACGGATAATGTTAAATCAAGTGAATATGACGGCGAAATATTTCTTTATTTAGAATCTACTATTGGTGGCTATTATTGCTTGCCCGCATATAAAGAAAAACTTATGAGTACCGAATAGCAAGAAAGAATAAATGCAAACCAGACAGTTGTGAAAGCAACGGGGCTGGTTTTTTATTACTTAAAATTAAAAAAGAGGAGTGATTAAAATGTTAATTAAAGAAATTATTGATGATATAAATGTGCGTTATCCCAATCAATATTCCGAAGCACAGCTGATAAAATGGATTAATCAGGTGACTGAGGATAATTGGGAGGATTTAGCGACAGATGAGATATACATAACCGAGCTTGAAACAGGAAAGAGTGTTTATGCGTTGCCAAACACAATTGATTTTTCCGGGATTACTTCGGTTATTGTGAATGAAAAAGAATACACGGCTAAACCCCTGCCGGATTATAAAACAAATTTTGTTTATTTCAAAGAAAGCGAAAACAAAATTGCACTTAATCCAAAGCCCGGCGGCGGCGAGGAAATGTTTATTTTCCATCTTGCAAAACCTTCAAAAGTGGAAAATGTAACAGATGATTTGCGCATTCGCCCGCAGTTTGCCGAAATAATCAAAAATGCAATATTTATTATGATTGCCAAAGCGGCCGGCGAAGTGGATTTGGCAAATAACTATGTGGGTGATTTTAACGCAAGCGTAGAAGATGCCCGTCAGCGCAAAGTTTTATACTCAGCAGCATATCCAAAGGTGCGCGATAATCGGGCGAAGAAGTAGAACACGAGATTAGGAGGAATGATATAAAATGAAAGCAAAATGGCATGCGCTGCCCAAAGGCGGCGACAAAATAAAAGAAGTAAGAATAAGTGATTTAAAAAATATAATAAATTTATCAAGTGAAAACGCTCCAAATCTTAAAACGCGACTCGGGCGTCATCCATATATTAGTTTTACGCAGTGGAGCAATAAGCCGGAAAGGCTGTTCATATTATCCAACGGGAATTTAGCAATTGCCTTTCGTAATGTGCTAAACATGGATTACATTAAAGTTTTTGATTGCGATACAGCCGGATATGTTGCTGATTTCACCAACGGCGGTGATTATGATATTACTGAGCTTTATTCAAAATCGCAAAGCAAACTGGAAACGATTTTTCCTTCCACATTTGGCAATAGCCTTGCGATTTATGAGGATAATACATATTCATTTACCGCAGGACATTGGGGACATTCATATTTAGCAGTGCATAACGGGCGAGTTTATGCGGCAAAGAGTGGTTCTAATTATGTCAATGGATATGAAGAAAATGATTACTTATGGGCGGGTAAACGGCAGTTAACTTTCTATGTTGACGGCAAAAGGTCGCCTTGCACAGGTCTATTTAGCTTCAAAGATAAGCTGATATATTTTTCAAATCATTCAATGCATGCAATAAACATTAGAACCGATAAAACCAAAGGTAAAGATGCTGCCGGCAAAGATTTTGAGATTATCGAAGATGTGGTAATGCAGGAGCGAATCGCAGATGACATCGGCTGCCGTTCGAATTATTCTATTGCAAATGTAGGCGGTAGACTCATTTGGCTGGGGCAAGACGGTGTTTATGAATATGATGGAAGAAACAACCCGCGAATGATAAGCCGGCAAATAAATAAAGAAATCAAAGAGTTTAATTTTGATAATTTATGGATTAAGCCGGAGGGATTTGCTTTGGGCGGGAAATATTATCTTACTATTTGTGAAAAAGCACCTTACAAAAATAAAGTTTTTGTTTATGACACAGAGAACAGTGAATGGCAAACTTATCAATATGAAACACCCATTTTTAGCTTTGCGGTTTATGACGGAATGTTATTAGGGGTGGCAATAGATTCAAAAATTTACGCATTGGAGCGGGATAATTCTAATGAAAACATTTCTTGGAGCTTAGAAATAGAAGTTGATAAAGCAACGCAGAAGATTGAAATTGTCTCTAAAAAAGATGTTAATATGCAAATCGGCGCCAAGTTAAAAGTGAATGGAGTGGAGATAAAAGATTTAGAAAATGTGGATGATGCATTTGTTATTCCTAACCTTCTATTCACTACAAACGATAAAGCAGCAATTAAGATTTATGGCACGGGTGTTATAGAAATAGAAAAAATTTACAAAAAGGGCGGGGAATAGATGCTTGTTGGGCGAGCCGAAAGGAGAAAAATAGAATGAACAATATAATTTCATATATAAAAATAGCTTTTGCATTTTGCACAGGGATAGCAATTAATATGCTTGGTGGATGGGATATGGCTTTGCAAAGTTTATTCACCTTAACAGTGCTGGATTTTCTAACCGGTGTGATTGTGGCTGTTGGAGGCAAAAAATTATCCAGCGGCATGGCTTTTCGCGGCATTGCAAAGAAAATTGGGATATACACATTGATTGCGGTAGTAGTTACAGGAGGAAATGCACTGGGGAATAACGATTTGCGAGGAATTGTTATTGGCTTTTTCATTGCAACGGAAATAATCAGCATTGTTGAAAACTGGGCGAATTTCGGTCTTCCCATC
>WRBX01000020.1 GCA_009784335.1 Oscillospiraceae bacterium | reverse complement strand
TGCGGGCGGTCGAGGACGCCCGCCCCTACGAAGCAAGCGTTCCCACCAAATTCGTAGGGGACGCCGTCCCGGGCGTCCCGCGGGCGCTACCCGGGCGCGCCCCTACTAACCACTAAATACTAATCACTAAATGCTAAATACTAAATACTATTCCGCCCAAATATCTTCCACCAGTGTTTCAACATTGATGTTTTTATATTTCGATAGCCCGGTGCCGGACGGAACGAGCTTGCCGATGATAACATTTTCTTTTAGGCCGATGAGCGGATCGATTTTGCCTTTGATTGCCGCATCGGTGAGCACTTTTGTGGTTTCCTGGAAGGAAGCTGCCGAGAGGAATGAATCGGTTGATAGCGAAGCTTTTGTGATGCCCATGATGATTGGAATATAAGTCGCCTTGGTGCCATCCTCCGCAAGTGCCCTATTTTGCTTATGCACTTCTGCGATTTCTATTATTTGCCCTGAGCGGAGGTTTGTGTCGCCCGCTTCGTCGATGGTGCATTTTTTCATCATTTGGCGGATAATAACCTCGATATGCCTATCGTTGATTTCAACACCTTGTAGGCGGTAAACCCTTTGAACTTCGCGAGTTAGATAATTTTGCACAGCTTCAACGCCGCGAACCCTCAAGATATCGGCAGGATAAACCGAGCCATAAGTGAGCTCTTGCCCCGCTTCAACCTTTTGCCCTTCGCGCACTTTTACTCGCAGGCCGAACGGAATAAAGTAGTTCTTAGCTTGGCCTTCTTCGTCGTTAGTTACGATAACTTCGCGCTTTTTCTTATTATCGCTTATTGAAACAATGCCGTCGATTTCGGAAATAATAGCAAGGCCCTTAGGCTTTCTCGCTTCGAAAAGCTCTTCAACACGAGGCAAACCTTGGGTGATATCGTCTACCGATGCAACACCGCCGGTGTGGAAAGTTCTCATGGTGAGCTGCGTGCCCGGTTCGCCGATGGATTGGGCAGCAATAATGCCGACAGCCTCGCCGATATTCACTTCTTGCCCGTTTGCAAGGTTTACGCCGTAGCACTTAGCACAGATACCATGGCGGGCGTTGCAGGTGAGCGGTGAGCGAACTTTTGCCGAACCGATGCCGCAATCAACAATTTTTTGCGCCGTTACATCGCTGATTAACACATTTTTATCAACAATCACTTCTTTTGTTTTTGGGTTAATAATATCCTCGAATGCGAACCTGCCAATCAATCTTTCGAAAATTTCCTCGATAACTTCGTTATTATCACGAACTTCGCGGACAGTGATATGCCTATCGGTGCCGCAATCATCTTCGCGGATAATAACATCTTGCGCAACATCAACAAGGCGGCGGGTGAGATAGCCGGAATCGGCGGTTCTAAGCGCTGTATCGGCAAGGCCTTTACGCGCACCGTGAGTCGAAATATAATATTCGAGGACATTTAGGCCTTCGCGGAAGTTAGCGCGAACAGGGATTTCCATGGTTTCACCCTGCGTGTTGGCCATCAGGCCGCGCATGCCGGCCAGCTGCGAAATCTGTGCAACAGAGCCACGAGCGCCCGAGTGCGCCATCATATAAATCGGGTTATCCTCTTTGAGCGTTTTCATCAGCGCATCGGTCACATCATCTTTAGTTTTAGTCCATGTGTCAATCACTAATTGATAGCGCTCGGTTTCTGTTAGAAGGCCGCGGCGGAATTGCTTGGTGATTTCCTTAATATCGTTTTCAGCCTTTTCTATCAGCTTTTTCTTTTCTTTCGGAACGGTCATATCAGCAACCGAAACTGTAATCGCGCCTTTAGCGGAATATTTAAATCCTACGCGTTTTAGCTCATCGAGCATTTTTGAAGCTATTGAAATTCCGTGCGTGCGGATGCATTTTTCAGCAATTCTGCCGAGGATTTTCTTATCAACTTTTTGCGCGATTTCCAGCTTCAAAAGATTTACTTTTTCTTCATTGGTGAGCGTGGCGGCTGTTTTATTTTCAATAGTTCTATCAACCATTCCCAAATCTTGCGGGATAATATTATTGAATTTGATTCTGCCGACAGTTGCGTTGATAATAGCGTGAATCATCTCGCCGCCCCATTCTTTTTCCACTCGAACTTTGATTGGTGCGTGAAGGGCAACATCGCCATGCTCATAAGCCAAAAGTGCCTCGATAGGGCTTGCGAAGAATTTGCCGGCGCCTTTTGCATCTTTCTTTTTCATGGTTAGATAATATGCACCTAGAACCATATCTTGGGTTGGCACGGTAACCGGCTTGCCATCTTGCGGTTTTAATAAATTATTTGCAGCCAGCATCAAAAATCTTGCTTCGGCTTGCGCTTCAATCGAAATCGGCACATGCACGGCCATTTGGTCACCATCAAAATCGGCATTAAATGCGGTGCAGACAAGCGGGTGCAGCTTAATAGCGCGCCCTTCGATTAGCTTTGGCTCGAATGCTTGGATGCCGAGGCGGTGGAGGGTTGGTGCGCGGTTTAGAAGAACCGGGTGGTCTTTAATTATGGCTTCAAGCACATCCCAAACCTTAACATCTTGCTTTTCAACCATGCGTTTTGCGGATTTAATATTGCTGGTGTAGCCTTCGTCAACAAGGCTTTTCATCACAAAAGGCTTGAAAAGCTCCAGCGCCATTTCTTTCGGCAAGCCGCATTGGTGCATTTTGAGCTCAGGGCCTACAACGATAACCGATCGACCGGAATAGTCCACGCGCTTACCCAATAGGTTTTGGCGGAAGCGGCCTTGCTTGCCTTTTAGCATATCGGATAGGGATTTGAGCGGGCGATTATTCGGGCCGGTAACAGGGCGGCCGCGGCGGCCGTTATCTATCAGCGCATCTACTGCTTCTTGCAACATTCGTTTTTCATTGCGAATGATGATTTCGGGAGCGCCAAGGTCGAGAAGCCTTTTTAGGCGGTTGTTTCTATTAATAACTCTTCTATATAAATCGTTCAAATCGCTCGTTGCAAAGCGCCCGCCATCGAGCTGAACCATTGGGCGGATATCGGGTGGGATAACCGGGATTGCATCCATAATCATCCAAGCGGGATCGTTTCGCCCTGATATAAAGCTTTCAACAACTTCAAGGCGGCGGAAAAGCTTGATTCGCTTTTGGCCCGTTGCAGTTTCATATTCTTCTCTTAATTGTTCTCTGAGCTCATTAATATCAATTTCTTCGATTAAATCGCGAATTGATTCTGCGCCCATGCCGGCCGTAAAGGCATCTTCGCCATATTTCTCGCAGGCTTCGCGATGCTCTTTTTCGGAAATAACTTGATATTTATCGAATTCGCGCGCCTTACCGGGATCTTGCACGACATACGCAGCAAAATATAGAACCTTTTCCAGATTTTTAGGAGTGATATCGAGGAAAACGCCGATGCGGCTCGGAATGCCTTTGAAATACCAAATATGCGAAACCGGTGCAGCCAGCTCGATATGCCCCATGCGTTCGCGGCGGACTTTTGAGCGAGTCACTTCAACGCCGCAACGGTCGCAAACAACGCCCTTATATCGGATTCTTTTATACTTTCCGCAGTGACATTCCCAATCCTTAACCGGCCCGAAAATGCGCTCGCAGAAAAGCCCGTCCCGCTCCGGCTTGAGCGAGCGATAGTTGATGGTTTCCGGCTTTTTCACCTCACCGCGCGACCATTCACGGATTTTGTTGGCGCTTGCTAGGCCTATTTGCAATGCATCGAAATTGTTAAAATCTATCATTTTATTCCTCCAATTATACTTTTACATTATTAGAACGCAGTTATCTTGCGCCCGGGAATGGTGACTTCTTGGTTTTATACGGATTTTCTTTTCTATGATTATCCAAGTATATTTCATGAAATTCGCCGGATAAACTTATCAACCTGCTATCAAAGCATTCATCATAGAACTTTTCGATAACCCATTTGAGCTTTTTGTGATAATTATATGTTGCGCCATAGCTTGCGTTTTTCAAGTCTTTTTTAAATTTTTCACAAATTTTCTCAATTTCTTCTTTGCTATTCCCTTTTTGCTCAAGCTCAATAATTTTCTTAATCTCTGAATACAAATTAGTCTTTTGCTTTGTGAAATGAGCCATCCCTATGGTTTTTCTCTTTTCCTTTTCTGCTCGCTCAGCAAGGTATTCTAATAATACTTTTTTATTTTCCATTTTTATCTCCCCTTTTTTTATTCCTCTTCATCACCGTCATCTAAATCTTCGATATCATTCTCGGCGGCGATTTCATTGATTGCAGCGAGAGTTTCATCTAAATCTTCCGGATCGCCATCGGGCTGCCTTTCTTCCAATATATCGTCGACTATTTCTTCCTCAATAGAAGTTTGCTTTACATTGCCGATTTTGCTCACATTATATTGGCCGAGAAGCGGCATATCTTTTGTTCCCTCGATGGTGATTTTTTTCTCTGCATATTCATCTTCAACTTCCTCACCCATTGCCATAATGTTTTGCCGCTCATCAAGGATTTTTATATCCAGCCCTAAGCTTTGGAGTTCTTTGACTAAAACCTTAAAGCTCTCCGGAACGCCGGCTTGCTCAATCGGCTCGCCTTTAATGATATTTTCATACATTTTCACGCGGCCGATAACATCATCGGATTTAACTGTGAGAATTTCTTGCAAAACATGCGCAGCGCCATAGGCTTCCAGCGCCCAAACTTCCATTTCACCAAATCTTTGCCCGCCGAACTGCGCTTTACCGCCGAGCGGCTGCTGCGTTACCAGCGAATATGGACCGGTGGAACGAGCGTGGATTTTATCATCAACCAAATGGTGAAGTTTTAGCATATACATATAGCCAACGGTCACTCGATTATCGAACGGATGGCCTGTTCTTCCATCATAGAGAATTGTTTTGCCATCTTCATCCAGACCGGCTTTTTTCAAGGTATCAATAACATCAATCTCGCTTGCGCCATCGAAAACCGGCGTTGCTATTTTCCAGCCGAGAGCCTTTGCGGCATAGCCTAAATGGACCTCGAGAACCTGGCCGATATTCATACGGGAAGGCACGCCCAGCGGATTCAGCACGATTTCAAGCGGGGTGCCATCGGGCAAGAACGGCATATCTTCTTCCGGCAGTATGCGCGAGATAACGCCTTTATTACCATGACGGCCTGCCATTTTATCGCCAACGCTGATTTTGCGTTTTTCAGCAATATAAACACGGACAATTTGGTTAACACCGGCCGGCAGTTCATCGCCGTTATCACGAGTGAACACTTTAACATCAACGATTATGCCTGCTTGGCCATGAGGAACTCGAAGTGATGTATCGCGAACTTCGCGAGCTTTTTCGCCGAATATTGCACGGAGCAGGCGCTCTTCGGCGGTTAAATCTTGCTCGCCTTTCGGAGTTACTTTACCCACCAAAATATCGCCCGGGCGAACTTCTGCGCCGATGCGAATAATTCCGTTTTCATCTAAATCTTTTAATGCATCCTCGCCGATATTCGAGATATCGCGGGTGATTTCTTCTCTGCCGAGTTTTGTATCGCGCGATTCACATTCATATTCTTCAATGTGAATAGATGTTAGCGCATCTTCACGGACAAGTTTTTCGCTGATTAAAATTGCATCCTCATAATTGAAGCCTTCCCAGGTGATAAAGCCCATGAGAATATTGCGGCCGAGGGCGATTTCGCCCTTATCGGTTGCCGGGCCATCGGCGATAATATCGCCTGCTTTAACTTTTTCGCCAATCTCGACAATCGGCTTTTGGTTTACGCAGGTTGATTGGTTGGAACGCTTAAATTTGAGCAACTTATGATATTCTGTTTCACCTTTTTTATTCTTAATTTCGATATGGTCGGCTGAAACATCGGAGACGATGCCATCGCCCAGCGCAAGAACAACATTGCCTGAATCTTTTGCGGCTTTGTGCTCCATGCCTGTGCCGATAATCGGGCTATCGGAAATTAAAAGCGGCACGGCTTGCTTCTGCATATTGGCGCCCATAAGTGCACGGTTAGCATCGTCATTTTCCAAGAACGGAATCATGGCGGTAGCAACCGAGACAACCTGCGAAGGCGAAACATCCATGAAATCGACTTCTTCAGGGTCGGCCTCGAGGATTTTATCGCGGAAACGAGATGTTACCACTTCTCTTTCGAATTTATTATCTTTGGTTAACGGCTCGTTGGCTTGAGCAATCACATATCTATCTTCTATATCGGCGGTCATATAAACCACTTCATCGGAAACAACTCCGGTTTTTTTATCAACCTTGCGATAAGGCGCTTCAATAAAGCCATATTCATTTATGCGCGCATAGGTTGCAAGGTTATTGATAAGGCCGACATTTGGGCCTTCAGGAGTTTCAATCGGGCACATTCTTGAATAGTGAGTGTAGTGCACATCTCGAACTTCGAAGCCTGCGCGTTCGCGGTTGAGGCCGCCGGGGCCGAGGGCTGAGAGCCTTCTTTTATGCGATATTTCGGCGAGCGGGTTATTCTGATCCATAAACTGCGATAGCTGAGAAGAACCAAAGAATTCTTTCATCGCGGCAACAACAGGGCGGGTGTTGATAAGAGTTTGCGGGGTTACAACATCCAAATCCTGAATTGTCATTCGCTCGCGAACTACTCGCTCAAGGCGAGATAGCCCCACGCGGAATTGATTTTGCAAAAGCTCGCCAACCGCACGGATTCTGCGATTACCAAGATGGTCGATATCATCGATAAAACCAACGCCATCGGATAGATTTAGGTGATAATTTATGCTTGCGAAGATATCGTCTTTGGTAATATAACGAGGCTGCAAATCAAAAATCTTCTTTTTCATTGCTTTTTTGATATCTTCTTCTTTTTTATTGGTATCCAAAATCATTTGCAGAACCGGCAGATAAACTTTGCCGCGAACGCCGATATCCGAGCAATCAAACTTCACATAATGCGAAAGTTCTACCATATTATTTCCGAAAACCACAACTTCCTTACCGTCTACATTTAAAACAACGCGGTGTACATCGGCTTCTTCAATCTCGATAGCTTTTGAGCGGCTAATTTTTTCGCCCATTTTAACAAGCACTTTTTTAGTGAGCGGGGAGATAATATCATCGGCCGCCACATGCCCCATAATGCGCATTGCAAGCGCCAGCTTTTGATTATATTTATAGCGGCCTACGCGCGCCATGTCATAGCGTTTTGGGTCAAAAAGCATAGAATTCAAGAGGCTTTGCGCTGCCAAAACTTGCGCAGGCTCGCCGGGGCGAAGGCGCTTATAGATTTCAAGATAACCTTCATCTGTGTTTTCGGTTGTATCCTTTGAAATGCTCATTTCCAGAATATCATTTTTACCGAAAACTTCGTAGATTTCTTCATTTGTTGAAAGCCCCATAGCGCGGAGGAATGAGGTTGTGGGAAGCTTTCTGGTGCGGTCAACATGGATATGGCAGATATCATTTGAATCGGTTTCAAGCTCAAGCCATGCACCGCGATTTGGGATAATTTGATTGCTATATAGTTTTTTACCGAATTTATCATATTCACAAGAATAATAGATGCCCGGAGAGCGAACAAGCTGGGAAACGATAACGCGCTCGGCGCCGTTTATGACAAAAGTGCCCTGCGGAGTCATCACCGGGAACTCGCCCATGAAGATTTCTTGCTCTTTTAGCTCGCCGGTGGAGCGATTTACAAGCTGGACTTTAACCATAAGGCGGGTGGAATAAGAGCTATCGCGCGCCTTGGATTCTTCAATAGAATACTTAGGCTCCTTTTCAAAACGAAAATCTATAAAGCGCAGAGCGAGATTGCCGCTAAAATCCGTGATTTCACCGGTGTCATCAAAAACTTCGCGCAAGCCATCGGTAACGAACCATTCATATGATGATTTTTGCAACTCTACAAGATTTGGCATGGTGCCATATGCGCCGATTTTCGAATAACTCTGCCGGCTGTTTTTTCCCACTTTGATTTCATGTGTTTTCATATTGCTCTCCTTAAAATTCATTAAAGAATAAATAAGAAAGAATATAGAATATAGAATAAAAGCTGTAAATTTCCTTCGGAAATTATTGAAATTCGGTAGAATTTCTACTCTCATTATTCTTTACTATTTCTTCTTCATTCTTTATTCTTTAAGGTTTTTCACAAAACAAAACAAATGATATTCAACAATTTGCATACCATTTGCATTATATTTGTTCCCCTAAAGAATCAAAATCACATTACTTCCGTTTATTATAGATTATAGAGGTGAGCCACGGGCTAAAACCGCTTGCCTCTATACCTTTAGATACAGAAACGCTGAACATTTACTGTATCAGGATAAAACTTGATTTGTCAAGTTTTTGAAAAAAAGTTTTTTTTGGTTTACAAAATGCTCCTAAAATGTTCCTCATTATTGTTCATTTTTAGTCGCATTTTGCACATCTTCGCGGTTTCTTCTCAAATTTATTTTAGCTCTCCTATGTCAAGAATTTGAAAAAAGTTTTTTTCGAAAAGTTGGCAATAATAATATAGAGGTGATTTTTATGGCAAAAGCAGGAATGAGGCGGCCCGATAGCGAG
>WRBX01000019.1 GCA_009784335.1 Oscillospiraceae bacterium | reverse complement strand
AAATATTTGTTAAGTATAATATCTGATTTACTTTCAGCAACCTTGACATTTTCCGGCTTAGAAAAATATGCGTTTATCTCTTGTTCAAATCCGTCAAACTTCATATGCGCAATTGCGCCAACAAATGTATCGGCACTGCGGCTATTGAAGGACTCATTTGCGCATTTCTCATTAGTGCGCATAAAAATGCGTACGAAATCTGCTCTTGCTCTTGTGATATAGTCTTTCAGATTATCATCAAAAAATCCGCGAGCCAGCACTTCCTTTCCGGCCTTTAAGACTTTTTCTTCTACTCTGCCCCGTTCTTTTGCCAGATTTAGTTTTTCCATTTTATGCCCCCTAAAATTTTTTTAATTTATTCTTAATATAATCAACTAATTCTGTAACTTTAACTCGTTCTTGCTCCATTGTGTCGCGGTGGCGGACTGTTACGCAGCCGTCGGACTCGCTTTCAAAATCATAGGTTATGCAGAGCGGAGTGCCGATTTCGTCTTGCCGGCGATAGCGCTTACCGATGCTGCCGGATTTATCGTAATCGCATGAGAATTCTTGCGCCAATTCTTGATAAAGTTTCTCTGCCGGTTCGGCAAGTTTATTTGAAAGCGGCAGAATTGCAACCTTAAATGGCGAAATTTCAGGTGCAAAACGGAGAACTATGCGAGTTTCGCTCTGTGTGTCGGGCGCGCCTTGAGCAGCCCCTACCGCCTCTTCGTCATACGCCTCGCAGAGAATTGCGAGAGCAACTCGATCCGCTCCCAGCGACGGTTCCACGCAATAAGGAACATAACGGTCACCACTTTCTTCAATGTATTCCATGTTTTCGCCGCTGTGGGCGGCATGCGATTTCAAATCAAAATCGGTGCGGCTGGCGATGCCCCAAAGCTCGCCCCAGCCGAACGGAAACCTAAATTCGATATCCACCGTTGCATTGGAATAATGTGAGAGCTCCTCGGCAGAATGCTCACGAAGCTTGATATTTTCCTCGCTGATGCCGTATTTTAGCAGCCAGTTTTTGCAAAAATCTTTCCAATATGAAAACCAATCGAGCTCGCTCCCCGGCTTGCAGAAAAATTCAAGCTCCATTTGCTCGAACTCGCGCGTGCGGAAAGTGAAATTTCCGGGAGTTATTTCGTTTCTAAAAGCTTTCCCGATTTGGCCGATGCCGAACGGGATTTTTTTGCGCGTGGTGCGGGCGACATTTTTGAAATTAACGAAGATGCCTTGCGCCGTTTCCGGGCGAAGATATATTTCATTTTTGGTATCTTCGGTTACGCCTGCAAAAGTCTTAAACATTAGATTGAATTGACGAATATCGGTAAAATCGTTTTTGCCGCAATTTGGGCAAGAAAGATTATTCTCTGCTATATATTCTTGCATTTGCTCATTTGTCCAGCCGGTTGGGTTTTCGCCGGTTTCTTCAATAAGAGTATCAGCTCTATGACGAGTTTTGCATGATTTGCAATCCATCAGCGGATCGGAAAAACCGCCCACATGGCCACTTGCAACCCAAACTTGAGGGTTCATCAAAATCGCGCAATCAAGGCCGACATTTAGCGGATTACTATCAATAAAATCTTTCCACCACGCTTGCTTGATGTTATTTTTGAGCAGCACGCCAAGCGGGCCGTAATCCCAGGCATTAGCCAGGCCGCCATATATTTCGCTGCCGGCAAAAATAAAGCCTCTGCCCTTGCAAAGCGCAACAATTTTCTCCATTGTTTTATCTTGGTTTTCCATATGTCGAATTTACATAGAATTTACAAAAATGTCAATATTTGAATATTTTTTCAAGAAAAACGCCAAAATACATCTAGAACCTATATAGATTCTAAGGAGGATTATTATGAGAACAAGAAACAGAACATACACTATTGTTGCAGTGCTGGCATTGCTGCTTGTTACTGGTGTAGTTTATGCTGCGGCATCGGGTGCGCTGCATTTTGGTGATAACATGATGCATAATGGAATGGATAATAAAAAGGCGCATTTGAAGTTCGTCGAGGAAAAAATTGTCAATAAGGTTGACAATGAGAAAATCAATGTGACTGAAAATGGCAAAAAACTTGATTTTACTGTGCATCTTAAGAAAGGCGAGACTAGGCATATCAATTTTAAGATTGAAAACAGCGGAACCGAAAATGCTGTTTTAGAAAATCTTATTATTCCGTCTTTAGAGCCGGGAATCACTGTAGCTTGGCCGGAGCTTCGGGATGTGGCGGTGACCAAAAATGGGAAAATGCCGGTTGCGAGCGAGTATAAAATAGCGGTCACTTTAGATGCGGCACATGCACAGGAGAGCAAAGAAGTAACGCTTTCTGCAAAACTGAATTACAAAGAGCATAATGGCAAGATGGACAAGAATAATGGCAAGATGGACAAAAACCAAGAGCGATAGATTTTAGTGCCAACAAGAAAACCTCCCCTTTATTAAAAGAGGAGGTTTCTTTTTGCTTTTTTATGGGATTCTCAGCACTTGGCCGGTGAGAAGATTGGAATTTGGCATTTTGTTGAGAGCCATGATGGCTTGCTGGGTTGTGCCGAAGCGATTGGCGATTGCGCTGAGAGTATCGCCGGCGACAACGGTATAAAGATTGAAATTTGTCGGGCCTTTGGTAAGCGCATCGACAATGCCGTTTGCGATTGCATTGGCGTTGGCATTAAGGTTTTGGTCGAAGGCTTGGTTATCGGCGGCGTTGGATATAAAGCCCATTTCAAGCAGCATTGCGGGGGCGATTGTGTTCCTGAGCACCGCGAAATTCGCTCTTTGGACGCCGCGATTGGGGAATGCGCCGACATCCACGATATTATCGAGCACTTCGAATGCATAGCCTGCTGTTCGGGAAGGCGCAGAAGTGTGGATAAAATTGGCAACACCACGAGCGGCGGTGTTTGTGCTGGAATCGCGATGGAACGACACGAATAAGTCAGCATTATTGCGGTTGGATATATTGCTGCGCTCTTCGAGGGGAATAAAAACATCGGTCGAGCGAGTCATAATCGTGTTGATGCCCCTGGCTTGAAGCAAGTCGCGAACTGCCAAGGCCAGCCGAAGATTATCATTCTTCTCAAGGCGCGAGCCGTTTACCGCGCCGGAGTCACTGCCTCCATGACCCGGATCGAGTACAACTGTTTTGCCTATCGGCGGTGGAGGAGGTGGTGGTGGCGGCGGCGGGGTTGTGCCTCTGCCGGGAATTCTTAGCACTTGGCCGATGGATAACAGTGTGCTGGTGAGCCCGTTTAGTTGCATTATTGCCTCAACGGTGGTGTTAAATCTTTGTGCGAGCAGCCAGAGGGAGTCGCCTGCAACAACTGTGTATTCGAAATATTCCGGCGGTGGCGGTGGGGGCGGCGGGGTTGCTCCCGTTGGGATTTTCAGCACTTGCCCTATCATTAGCAAATCGCCGGTTAGCCCATTTAATGCTTTAATAGCATCAACGGTTGTTCCGTATCTTTGCGCCAGTGCCCATAAGGTATCTCCGGCAACAACTACATGCTCAATATATTCAGGCGGAATTGGCGGCTCAGGGCCTTCGTATGGAATCTGAAGGATTTGCCCCGGAAAAATCACATCACTTGTGAGGTTGTTTTCTCTCATTATTTCTTCCACAGTCGTTCCAAACTTAAGTGCAATGCTAAATAGAGTGTCGCCCGGCAGCACAGTATATTCAAAATAATTGCCGGGTGGCTTTGGCGGCGGCGGAGTGCCGATTGCGATTGCATATTGCTCCATGATTCTATTCCATGTGATAGGGCCGACAATGCCATCCGGCGTCAAAAGGAATTGGCGTTGGAAAGCTATTACTGCCGCTTCTGTGAGTGGGCCGAAGTTGCCGTCAACTGCCAGTTGCGGAATATTTGGATACATTGTGCGAATCACATTGAGATATTCTTGAATAATGCGTACATTTGCGCCTGTAGAGCCGCGACGGATAAGCACACCGGGATATGGCGGAAGGGTGGAAATCGGAGGAGGGGCAACCGGAGGAATGCTCACATTTTGGTCAATTCCGCGATAAACTTCGAAAAGCCTTGCCCAAGTGATAGGGCCAACAACGCCGTCCGGGGCAATGCCAAAGCGCCGCTGAAATTCGTTAACCGCATTTCTGGTTTGCGTTTCGAAAAGGCTATCTTGAATGACCGAAGGAATTTCAGGGTAATATGCCGAGATAACATTTAGCATGAATTGCAAAAGCAACACATTTTGACCGCGAGAGCCTTGCGAAAGCACGGCATTTGGCGGATTTGCAGGAATTGTAATTCTATGCCCCTCGGCATCCAGCTCGGCGAGGCGCGTAACGCCAACATAAATCCGTGAAATCCTATTCCAAGTTGCCGGGCCTACAATGCCATCTTGTGCTAAGCCGTTGATGCTTTGGAATACGCGCACGGCATTGGCGGTCTGCTGATCGAAAACTCCATTGGGATTATCAATTCTTGGAATCAACGGGAAGTTTACACGGATTCTGTTTAGGAAATTTTGAATGCGCTGAACATTTGGCCCGGTCGAGCCAATCGTCAGCGGAGTTCCGGGGTAGGACGAAGTGATTCCGCCGATATTAGTGCTTGTCGAGAGTTCCACATCGCCATAGAATTGCCGCAAAATCTGAATCGGAGTGCGCCCTTGATTTGCCAGGGTAACAGTGCCCCATTGGCTCATTCCGCCATGATTGCAGCGGACATTAAGATTGGTGGAACCTGCGCAATAAATCGAGAAAAATGGATTTGAAAAGCCCACGCGGCGGATATAAGTATTGAAATATACATCCACAATTCTGCTGATGCTATCGTAAATTGGTCCATTTTCGCGGAAATATTGGTCGAATTGGGTGTTATTAGTCACATCGAAATTATAGCCGCGGGCGCGGTACCATTCGGTGTAAACTCTATTGAGCGCGAACGACACTATTGCGTGAATATTTGCCGTTAGTGAGGCGGTTGGCCAAGTGGAATAGATTTCGCTTGATGCGACATTTTTGATATATTCGATGAATGGCACCCGCACATTGCGTGCCGCGGCATTGGTTGGCGCGCCGAGGTGAACTGTGATGAAATCCGGCACCAGTATATTGGCAAGCACTCGGCCGGCGGGGATATCGCCGGTAGGCCCCGGCTGATTATCTCCCATCGGAATAAGAAGGCCAATCTCGGGAATATCGGTGTAATTATCGCCGGATGCTTGCCCCTGCGCCAGCGGTTTTAGGATTACCGGCAGTGTTGCATATTGGGTGTCGACAATTCCCACTCCATTGATATGCTCGGTGATGAAACCCGGTGCGCTGACTATAACATTAACCGTAGAGTATGCCGGTCGGCCATATGTAGAATCCAGCGTTAGCGCGGCATCAGGCGCAGCTATCCCGAAATCCCCAGTGATACCACCTGAATTGGTGGTTGTTTCAAAAAGCAGATTGCCCTGCTCATCAAAAATTTGGACATTAGCATCCGCGACCGCGAGAAATCCCTCGCCGGTTGTAGCACTAATTCTTAAAAATCCTTCGCCCATAATAATATTATCATTCCTTTCTTTTATTAAGCGTTGTTACATTTTATTAAGGGCGACGATTTTTGTGCATAAAAAAAGAAAACGCCGAAGCGCTTTCTTTGATACTATTTCATTATCTCACAGGAGCACCTACAGTTTTTGGCTCAACCATTTGTATCGCTGCATTTGGTGCAAATTTTCTAACCTGCTTTTTTATTTCTTCTAACATACTTGCATTTATCCCTTTTTCAATTTTTACGGTTTTCAGTTTAGAGCATTTCTCGAAAACATTATATCCAAAGGTTTCAATACTGTTTGGTAAGAATATGCTTTCTAACGAAGAACAATCGTAGAAAGCGAAATCTTCGATTGTTTTAACATTTTTAGGTATGTCCATAATTCTCAAAGATTTGCATCCATTAAAAGCATTTGTGCCTATAAAATTGAGACTATTAGACAGTGCTATATTTTTTAAGGATGCACATCTATAAAAAGCATATCGCTCAATTGATGTAATGCTATTTGGCATATCTATTGTTGCCAAGGCTTCACAATCGAAGAAAGCTCCCCAACAAATTTTAGTAACACCATAAGGTATTTCTACAGCCACCAATTGTTTGTTATCTCTAAATGAATAATCTTTTATCTCTTTTGTCCCCGCCGGAATTTTCACATGCGTTGCAGTTTTTGATGCCGCAGTCGTCTCCCAATTAATTTTAACACTCGGCTTAAATGTTTCGATAGTGGCACTTGTATGTTCTCTAACTTGTTTTCTAATCTCGTTTAGCACACTTGTGATATAATTGCCTTCTTCCAGCCTCACAGTTTTCAGATTATAGCAACCGGCAAGAACATCTTCATCAAATTTCTTAATACTGCTCGGTATTGTAATGCTTGTTAAGCCTGTGCATTCTGCAAAAGCACCATATCCGATTTCTAAGGCACCGCTTGGGATTATTATATTTGCCAGTGATGTGCATTTTCGAAAAGCGCCAATTCCAATCTCTTTAAGGTTGCTTGATAGCGTGATACTTTTCAATGATTTGCAACCATAAAATGCACCCATAGCAATTCCCTCTACACTATTAGGAATACTAACATTAGTTAAGGATGTGCATCCGAAGAAAGCTTCCATGCCAACATAGGTAACGCCGTTTGGTATTTCAACACTCACTAATCGCTTATTCTCATAAAATGCTGCCGCACCAATTGCTGTTGTTCCTGCCGGTATTTTCATGGATGTAGCCGTAAGCGAGGTTTGGTTTTGCTCATATGCCTTATATGCTCCTTGCGCATGCATCTTCATCGGTGCCAAAGATGACAATAAAATAAGCCCCCCTATTAACTTTTTCTTAAACCCGTTACTCATTTTCTTCCCCTTGATTAAATATTCTTTGTTTACTAAAAAGAACGGTATCATATTTCCTCCGCTTTGTCAATATTTTCTCAAAAAAAAGACCATCTGTTTCAGATGGCCTTTGAATTATAGGTTTTACTTTTCTATATTCACTTTTTCTTCTATTGTGTAGAGCGGGCGGCGGCGGACTTCGTCCATCATTCGTGCGATATATTCGCCGATTATGCCCATGCCGATGAGCAGGATGCCGGTTAGAAATGCGCCGATGATGGTTGTTGTGTAAATTGTAAATACGCCTCCGTATTTTAGCCCCCAGTAAGCATAAACTAGCATAATTACATAATACAGCGACAAAACTACTATGCCGATTCCAAGGCTGGTGATTTTGCTTTTCCTTAGTTTTCTGATTAACTGCCATATTATGCCCAAAATTGCTATTGCCAGGCCGCCGAGCGCGCCCCCCAAAAGAAGCCATTTGGTTAAAAACATTTGGACAGTTCGCTCTTCTGTTATTATGCCGGCTTCATAAAGGTATGCTGATTGCTCGAAGAAAACAATTGTTGGCATTAGCCATATTGCTAAAAATGCGAATAATGCCATAATTATTCCCGATTTCCACAAGAATGATATCGGTGCATAGGAAAAACCAAGCACGCCATCGGATGCAAGCTTCAGCATTTTCTTAAGCGTATATTTCGTTTCGCCCGCTGCGCGCTCGCTTCTATCGAATTCCAGCGGCGTGTGCTTATATCCAACCCAAACCATCAGGCCGCGGATGTAGCGATTATGCTCGGGCAGATTATTCATCTCATCGCACACCGCGCGAGAGAATAGGCGGAAATCGCCGCTATCGGTTGGGATTTTAATTGTGGACATTTTCGCCAGGAACCTATAAAAAACATGCGCGGTCATTTTCTTGAAAATCGTCTCGCCCTTGCGCTTTTTATGCACGCCATACACAACATCCCAGCCCTCGCGCCACTTTGCCACCATATCAACAATCAGCTCCGGCGGATCCTGCATATCGGCATCGATGGTCACCACTGCATCGCCCTTGGCATATTTCATGCCGGCTGTTATCGCCGTCTGATGCCCGAAATTCCGCGCGAACGACACGATTTTAACCTTTTTATCCTTTTGGGCGATTTCTTTTAGGATAGGGAAAGATTGGTCGCGGCTGCCATCATTGACGAAAACGAGCTCATACTTATCCCCCCCATCTTCGAGCGGTTTCAGCGCCGTCAGCAATCGCTGATACGAGCTTTCAATCAGCTCCTCTTCGTAATAAACGGGTAATACAACTGAGATTAATGCCATTTAAATCATTCCTTTCTTTAATTATTTAACAATTTTAGTGGTCTATCTTGCTTCATATCAATAAGCGTTTTCAGTTGAGTTCGCGCCATGTTGTTGAGAGCAGTAATTCGTTCCGGTTGCCCCATCCCTTGCCCAATAAGCAGCCCATTCGCATTTTCTAGGTTGGCAAGCACCAGAAGCTGTTCCACAGTTGCATAATCGCGCATGTTGCCTTTTTTGTTTTGATTTTTCTTATTCCATTCACTTGCAGTCATACCGAACAAAGCAACATTTAATAAATCGGCCTCATTTGCATAAACAATAGATTTTTGCTTTACTGTCAACTCAGGCGGGATTAGATTTTCTTTTATCGCATCGGTGTGAAACCTATAATTCACTTTTGCCAAAACGCGCTTAACATTCCATTCGAGCGAGATTTT
>WRBX01000018.1 GCA_009784335.1 Oscillospiraceae bacterium | reverse complement strand
GCAACACTCCCCCACTCTATGATTAAACATTATCACGCGAGGAAGAAAAAGTCAATAGGAAATTAGCCGTTTTTGTTAAGTTTTTGTAAAGAAAATGTAAAGATTTTGTTAAGTTTTTGTAAATTTTTCTTCATAAAAAGAAAAATTTGTTTCAAGCCAATTGGTGCAGAAACACAAAAACTTATGCATTTTTCGCCGAAAATCTCCATATTCAGAAAATTTGAGGTGAAAAATGTGAAAGATTTTGTAACAATTTTGTAACAAAAGTGAAATTTCTTGACAATTACAAAAAAAAGTGATAGCTTACGCTTAATAATTCACGGATTATTTAATCAAGAAAGGAAAAAAAATGACAAAACTATTTAAAAAATCCATAGCAATGCTAATCTGCTTTGTTATGGTTATGCCGCTCTTGCCTTTGTTGCAGGCAAATGCGGTTAATCGTAATGCAACAAGTGCTGCTACTCTAGTAAGTGCACTAAGTTCTTCAATAAGTGGTGACACTGTTACTGTTACCAGTAGTTTTACTGTTAGCAATCTGTCAATTACGATACCCGAAGGTGTAACTCTTTATATTCGTGATGAGAGAGCACTAACTTTCAGCTCTTGCACCATAAGAAACAACGGAACTATTCAAATTGGTAACAAAAATGATGATAATTCCGTTAGATTAATCTTAAATAATAGCATACTAGATAATCATGGTACTATTACTATGCAAAATAGGAATGCTAACAGATTGGAACTAACAGGTACCAGTCAACTGGATAATCACGGAACTATTATACTAAATGGTGGCGAAGGTAGAATTAGTGCCAACAGCAGAATTAATGACTACTCTGGTCAGTTCACAGGCATTAATATAGTTCGTTCAGCGGATCGTGCTCGTGTAATTACCGGCGAACCTTGCCCATGTGAGGTGAATGATTGCCCTTGTTATGTATGCAAACATGTTAATCATACTGCGGCAACTTGCATGGCTCCGCAAACCTGCAATGATTGCGAGGAAGTTCTTGCTCCGGCATTAGGGCATAAATGGAAATGGGTTACCACAAAATCTCCAACCTGCACTAAAGACGGAGTTAAAATTCGCGTTTGCCAAAGACAAGGATGCGATGCAAAAGGCAGCAAGCAGTCAATTAAAAGACTAGGCCACAATTGGGGCGATTGGCGTGTAGTTACACCTGCAGGCGAAAATGAAGACGGAACAGAAGCTCGCAAATGCAAAAGATGTGGAGAAAAGCAGTTCAGAGATATTCACAGGCATCATGGCAAATTGATTAAAGCTGTAATTCCCCCAACATGCGAGGATGATGGATTTATAACTTTCAGCTGTAGGGTATGTGATTATTACAAGATTTGGTATGATGAAGGATCGGCCGGGCATGATTATGTAGGTGTGGATACAGCTCCGAAATGCACAGAAGATGGATACACAACATTTACCTGCAGCGTTTGTGGTGATTTTTATGAAGAAGATGGTGATGAAGAACTCGGGCACTTATGGGGTCCTTGGGAAAGATATAATTCTTCTTCTGACAGGCGCTATTGCCAACGCCAAGGCTGCAACGAATTTGAACGAAGAACTCGTATCACCGGCGGATCCAATCAACAAGAACCGCAAGAGCTTGACACTGCTGAAGTTAAAGAGCTTCTAACCGATGACCATATTTGGTATATGCGCGGATATGAAGGCAATAACTTTCTCCCTGATAACAAAATCACTCGCGCAGAGGCAGTTATGGCATTCTTCCGCTTGCTAAAAGAAGATGCAAGGCTGGCAAATAGCTATGACGCCAAAAAATATCCTGATATTAAGTATAGTGAATGGTATGGCGTGGCGATTAACGCGCTAACCAACCTTAAAATTGTGCAAGGCGATACAAATGGATATTTCCGTCCGAATGATGAAATCACAAGAGCTGAAATGGCGGTGTTGATTTCTAACTTCTACGCGTTCAAAGCAACTTCGAATGTTTCACCGTTTAGCGATGTTACCGATAAAGATTATTGGGCTTATGACTATATCATTGCAATATATTCAAAAGGCTGGGTTAAGGGCTATGATGGTAAATATAACCCTGAAAGCGGCACAACTCGTATTGAATTTGTAACCATGGTAAATAGATTCTTGAATCGTCATATTGATAATGAAGTGATTCCGGCAGATGCGCATAAATTCAATGATGTTGCGGTTAGCTATTGGGGATATCGCGATTTGCTTGAAGCAACGCACACTCATATTTTCACTAAAGAAGAAGGCAGCGATAAAGAAATTTGGACAAAGATTATAGAAACCGGAATGAGCAGCGCATATAATAAATAATATTCCGAATTATAAAGGACTCATCTATATGATGGGTTCTTTTTTTTGAATGAAAATCTTGACAAGATTAGAAGGCGGAATATTTAATAAGCACATGGAAATTCGCCTGCAAAAATATATAGCAGATTGTGGAATTTGCTCTCGCCGTAAGGCAGAGGAGCTTATTTTGGCGGGCAAAGTGCAGGTAAATAGCGAGATTGTAACCGAGCTTGGCACCAAAGTTAATGAGCACGATAAAATAGAGGTAGAGGGAAAAGCGATTTCGCAAAGCACTAAAAAAGTCTATATATTGCTCAATAAACCGGTCGGATATGTAACCACCGCCGGCGATGAACATGGCCGCCCAACTGTGCTCGATTTGATTGCCGGCGAGATTGCCGAGCGGCTCTTTCCCGTCGGCCGCCTTGATATTAACACTTCCGGCGCGCTAATCCTCACTAACGACGGCGATTTTGCGTATAAACTAACTCACCCGAAGCATGAGCTTGGTAAAACCTACGAGGTGATTTTGAATAAAACCATAACCGATGCAGAGATTAAAAAGATTGAAGCCGGGGTTGAGATACCCATGGCCTCCCCTGTTAAGGGGAGGTGGCATGCCGAAGGCATGACGGAGGGGTTCAATTTTGAAAGTGGTGGGGTATTTCACACTTCGCCCTGCATCATCCGGCAAATCACCTCCACCTCCCTCCACATCACCATCCATGAAGGCAAAAATCGCCAAATCCGCAAAATGTTCACCGCCGCGGGTAAAAAAGTCCTCGAGCTAAAACGCATAAAAATAGGAAGGCTCGCTCTCGGAAACCTCCCACTCGGCCGCTGGCGGCATTTGTCGCAAGCTGAAATTGATTCTATTCAAAAATAGAATATGTGATTGCAAATTACTTTTTTCTTCGCTTCTTTTTCTTCTCTATCATCTCATAAAGCTTGTCAAAAGCCTCGCGAATGCCGCCCACAGAATCTATAATTCCTTTTTCAACTGCTTCATGTCCGAAGAGGATCGTCCCCACATCATTCGAAATCTGCCCCGTCGCGTTCATAAGTTTCTTTAGTTCGGCGTATTTTATCTTGCTATTACGCTCAATGAATCTCATAACTTGCTGTTGAACTTTATCAAAATACTCATAAGTTTGCGATGCGCCAATCACCAAGCCGGTCATTCTGATAGGATGCAGTGTCATCGTCGCGCTTTGAGCAATAAAAGAATAGTTCGATGAAGTTGCTAGCGGAACACCGATGCTATGACCACCCCCGATTATTAAAGATACGGTCGGCTTGCCCATGGTTGAAATCATCTCGGCAATCGCAAGGCCCGCCTCAACATCGCCTCCCACAGTATTAAGCGTCACAAGTAAGCCCTCAATGGTGTCATCTTCCTCAACAAGCGTTAATTGCGGAATGACATGTTCATATTTAGTCGTTTTCTGCTGCGGCGAAAGCAAAGCATGCCCCTCAACATGCCCGATAATATTCAGGCAGAACACTTTATGCTTAGACTTTTCAGGAGTAATAACCCCAATTGGAGTGAGATTTTCGGTATTGGGTTGCTCCTGCTCATCCTGCTTTTCTTCTTCATTATCCATAACATTATTATTATCTAAAAATAGGCTTTTAATACGCTACCGCTATGCACACAGATGACACAGATTGAACAGATTTACACAGTTAAAAAATATTAAAAAATATCTGTGAAAATCTGTGCGCGAAGCGTCTGTGTTATCTGTGTGCAAAAAATAGTTATATAGTAGGCTCCGTTCACATATATTAAAGTAAATGAAAGGAGTTATATTATGGAACTAACGAAAGAGAATATATCGTATAACAAAAAAGCGGGGGAGCAGTATATTCCGGCGTATGGCGAGTGTGATATCAATATCCCGGATACCAAGCCCGATAGCGTGGCGGTGATTTGCGAGGATGCGCATGTGAGCGTGGCGAGCATTGAATGCGCAGGCGGTAAGCTGAATTTGGAGCTGGAAGCCGATTGCGTTGTGCTCTATCGCGGCGAGGACGGGCGCACTTATAGCGTCAAAACCAAGCATAATTTTAAGACCGCCGTGGATTGCTACTGCGGCGATATGGATTGCACGATTATCGACGAAATCAAAAAAGTGCAGATTGAGGCGATAATGATTAACTCGCGCAAGCTTGGCGTGCGTCTATCGGTTGGCGTGGATGTCAAGTATTTTATGCGCGAAGAAATGGACTATATTAGTGATTGCGAGGATGAGCATATAGAAATGCATCGCAAGTCGCACGCAGTGAAAATCCATGATTTCTGCGGTGTTGATAGGTTCGGATGCAAGAACACTTTTGAGATACCCATAGGGCATCCATCTATCGCCGAGATTTTAAAGCTGGATAATAGATTTATATGCCATGAGACAAAATCTGCCGGGAATAAGGTGCTTCTAAAAGGCGAGCTTATAGCAAAAATGCTATATATGGGCGAGGATGGCACCATTAATTCGCTTGAAAACACATATCCGGTGAGCGAAATTGTGGCTCTTGAAAATGAGCTGGATAGTGAAATGCCGGCAAATTGCAGTGCCAATATCGACAAAGTCTACCATATCACAGGGCAAGATGAGGATGGCGAGAGCCGATTAGTGGATATCGAAACAAGTATAAAAGTGATTGTCTATCAGAATAAAATTATAAAAATTGATTATATTACCGATATGTTTTCAACCAAAGATGATTTAGAGCTTGCCGAATGTTCAGCCAATTTTTGGAGCCTTGCACTCGAAAACGAGGAAAAAGTGCCGATGAATATGGCTATGGTGCTGACCGGTCAGCCTGAGCACATTCATAATGTAAGCGTGATTAACAAAACACTCAGTATGCAAATCGAGAACGGCAACCTAAATATCCACGGCGAATTTGAAGTAAAGGCCAGCTACCTAACAGGCGGCGAATTGGATGCCGTTAAGCAAATGGTAACACTGGAAAAGAACATTTTCATCGGCGAACATGAGAAAGTTGATTTGGATTGCCGGCCCGATGGAATAGCTCACAATCTAAATCTTGCCGGTGAGCTTGAAATCAGTTTTGCAGCGATTATTAAAATGAAAGCAGAAAAGGAAGAACATTTCACATACCTCGAAGATGCTAATCCTATGGAATCTTGCGAAATAAAAGAAAACCGCCCATATGCAATGCGGGTTTACTATGTGCAGGATGACGATTGCATTTGGAGCATTGCCAAAAAATATAAAGTGAAGCAGCACGACTTGATAGAAGAAAACGGCGAAGAATTATATGCAGGGCAAAGAATACTGGTTAGTGGCTAAAAGAAGTGGCTAGTGGCTAGTGACTAGTGGCTAGTAAATATGAAAAAAACCTCCCCAATCTAGGGAGGTTTTTCATAAAATACTAGCCACTAACCACTAAACACTAACCACTAGTTGTTTTTTCTTGACAAATTTTCCCAAACCGTATAGTATATTAAAAGGTAAATTCCAATGGGCATATTATAGTGAAAAATGGGGAATACATATTAAAGGAGAAAAAAATGATTAAGGAGTACATCGGAATTCAAGATATTTACGCTCGTGAAATTCTTGATTCAAGGGGGAATCCAACAATCGAAGTTGAAGTTACAGTTGATGGCGGGATAACCGGCCACTTTGCAGTTCCATCAGGCGCTTCAACAGGGCAATTTGAAGCAGTAGAGCTTCGCGATAACGACCCAAATCGCTATAACGGCAAGGGCGTTCTCACGGCGGTTAACAATGTTAACACCACAATCGCAGAATGTCTGATCGGCGAAAATGTGCTTGACCAAGCGTTTATCGATTATGCGCTTTGCAAGCTCGACGGCACTTCCAATAAAGCAAACTTGGGAGCAAATGCTATTCTCGGTGCATCGATTGCTTGCGCAAAAGCCGCAGCGACTGCACTTGGTATCCCGTTTTATCAATATATCGGAGGCACAAATGCTAAAACTTTGCCTGTGCCGATGATGAACATTCTAAATGGCGGCGCGCATGCTGATAACACGGTTGATATTCAAGAATTTATGATTATGCCAACCGGTGCTCCAACATTTAGTGTCGGGCTTCAGTGGTGTACCGAAGTGTTCCACACTCTAAAAACTTTGCTTAAAAATGCCGGCCTTGCCACATCTGTTGGCGATGAGGGCGGCTTTGCACCGAATCTAACCAGCGATTTCGAGGTGCTAGATTATATCACAAATGCGATTACCACGGCAGGCTACACTCCGGGAACTGATTTCCATATCGCAATAGATGCGGCGGTTTCTGAGTGGTATAATCCTGAAACGGGTAATTACACTCTTCCAAAAGCCGGCACAACTCTTCCAAAGCAAGAAATGGTTAATTATTGGTCCGAGCTTTGCAACAAATATCCGATTGTATCACTGGAAGATTGCATGGCTGAAGATGATTGGGAAGGTTGGGAGATGCTCACAAATGCTTTGGCGGGCAAAGTTCAGCTTGTTGGGGATGACTTATTTGTAACCAACACCGAGCGCCTATCAAAAGGTATTTCAAAAGGCATTGCAAATTCTATTCTCGTTAAGGTAAACCAAATCGGCACGCTTACCGAAACGCTCGATGCTATTAATATGGCAAATCGTGCAGGTTATACAGCTGTTATTTCGCATAGAAGCGGTGAAACAGAGGATTACACAATCGCTGATATCGCGGTGGCAACCAACAGTGGGCAGATTAAAACAGGTGCACCGTCTCGCAGCGAGCGAATTGCAAAGTATAATCAGCTTCTAAGAATTGAAGAGGAGCTTGATAACATAGCAATTTATCCGGGATATAATACATTTTTTAACTTAAACAAAACTCCGTATTATAATGCTGCTCCAACGCCTCATCCATGGGCTCCGGCTCCAAACCCAAACTGGAATGAGCCAACCACTCCCAGTTGGGATAATAGCGAAAATCCTTTCACTCCTTTTGCCGAAAAAACTCCGGAATTTGCGACGGTAGAAGCAGAATATACCACAAGCAATGAGCCTACTCCTCCGAATTGGCCAAATGGCTCACCTGATTGGACACCGCCTGCACCAAGCACAACCCCAAATCCAACTGATATGAATCCAAACTACACACCATTCACACCTCCAAACTCGCCAAATCCACCATTCACCCCGGCAGATTGGTCGCCAAATCCACCTTCGGATTTCACACCAACCACTCCATATACACCTGACACTCCAACTTCAAATTATACCCCGCACACTCCATACACACCTGATATTCCTTACACTTCGTTCAACAACCCAAACCCACCTATGGATTGGAACACTCCGCCAACTGATTGGGCACCTAATCCATTCAACAACCCAAATCCACCGACCGACTTTAATAAACCAACGACATGGAGCTACAATGACTAAAAAGCATAATTTCATATGCTTTGATATGGACGGAACTCTCTTAGAAACGCACTTGGATATCGCATCATCAATAAATAGCATATTGAGAGAGAACGGCCTCAACGAGATCCCCGCTGAAATTCAGCGGGGCTTTCGCCATTTCCGCTTGAAGCCGTTTGTGATGGATTGTTTGAACTATTTGGGCGTTTATTCTGTCGATTTGGCAATTAAAGTTTACGATGCACACTGCGAGAATTATAAGGAATTTATGTTGCAAGAAGGCAAGCCGTTTGATGGAATCCCCGAGGTTTTGGCGGCACTTAAAGAATCCGGTCGCTCTATTTCAGTGCTCACCGCAAAGCCCAAGTTTTTTGCCGAGCAGGAGCTTGCGCATTGGTTCCCAAGCATTGAATTTGATTTTATTCACGGCGCAGAAATAGGCACAGCAAAAAAGCCGCGCAAAGAATTCTTAAATCCATTTTTGGAAAAATTCAATCCAAAGCTGGAAGAAATCATTTATATTGGCGACACATATAATGACTATTTATTCGCTCAAAATGCCGGAATTGATTTTGTCGGAGTGACATGGGGCTATGATAATGATAAAGAAATGGCAAGAAATGCCAATGCGGTTCTCTGCCATTCACCTGCCGAATTGCTAAATATTCTCTAATTCGCCAACAAATTACAATAGTAAAACCGGGCTCCTCGTTAACAATAATAATGAGGAGTTTTTTATGAAGAAATTAGTAACAATTTTTACAATAATAGCGGTTGCGCTCACCTGCACCAGCTTTATTTTCGATTTCACAAGGGCAAACGCAACAAATAGCTCATTTCGTGCATGGGGATTGAAAAGGGCGCCTGAAGGGCAAATTCCCGAGGTGCCGAAAAATATTCAAGATGAACTTGCGCAAAATAACGCAATTTGGATTGGCGATGTCAATGAGAAAAAGATGTATCTCACTTTCGATTGCGGATATGAGCTGGGATACACGCCGAAAATCTTAGATGCCTTGAAAACGACGAATACTAAAAGCATTTTTTTTGTCACCGGGCATTTTGTTGATAAGAATCCGGAGTTAATCAAGAGAATGAATGATGACGGGCATATAATCGGCAATCATAGCGACAAGCACTTGGTGATGCCTAAAACTAGTGAAGAAGTGATGACAGCCGATTTGAAAGCACTTGAGAGCAAAGTTAAATCAGTTCTCGGCGATGATTATGTTATGAGTTATCTCCGCCCGCCAAAAGGCGAATATAGCGTGGCATCGTTAAAACTATCGCAAAACTTAGGTTACAAAACACTTTTTTGGAGCAGTGCATATGTCGATTGGGAAGATGATAAAAAAGGTGATTTGGATTATTCATTTAATTCGATTGCCAAGCAATTTCATAATGGCAGCATAATTTTATTGCACAACACAAGCTCAAATAATGCCGATGTGCTAGAGCGAGCGATTAATGATGCGTTGGAAAAAGGTTACACTTTTGGGAATTGTAGTGAG
>WRBX01000017.1 GCA_009784335.1 Oscillospiraceae bacterium | reverse complement strand
CGGGAATTAATCAGACTAAGCATGTGATTTACATAAAGACAAATGCAGATGTTTGGGCGATTATTTCCGGGCGGCAAATTCTCTGCCAAGTTGAAAATCGAATCCCCGTCGCCGAGGTGGTGGTTATGGGCGATGTGCCGAATTTATGGCTAAATGGGCTGGGGAGGTAGTTTTTTTAGCACACGGATGACACGGATTTTTACGGATTCACACGGATTTTGGGTTTTGTAGGGGACGCCGCCCTCGGCGTCCCGTTTCTTCGAATTTTCCTAACTTTTTCAAAATAATTGACTTTTCGGAAGAAAAAATGTTAATATAGGTAAAGTAAAACAATTGTTAGTTAGGAGATTGAAATGTCGAAAAATATTAAAAGAATGTCTATGAGCTTTATTTTGGTTTTTGCAATGCTGGTTGGTGTTTGCGTGCCAAAGGTGCAAGCATGGCAATGCAGGGGATTGTTTTCGGATGTACCGTCAACTCATTGGGCTTGCGAATATATTGAGTATTTGGCAACACACGGTATTGTTTATGGCTATGATCAACAAGGCGGCGGAAAATATTTCGATCCAGAAGGCAGTATGACTCGTGCAGAGTTTGCATATGTTTTGTCTAGGCTTGTGCTTAAGCCCTTAACGACGGGTCCTCAAGTTTTCAATGATGTTCCAAATACTCATTGGGCATTTCAATTTATAAACTCGCTAGCAATAAATGGTTTCTTTGATAATGAATATTTTAAAGAATCTTTTCAACCTGAAAAAACACTTTCGAGGGAAACGATAGCGGTTATTATGAATACTACTTTGCAATGTATTATGAATCTTTCAGTAGATGAATATGATCCTGAGCCAATCGGTGCCAAGTATTTTATGCCGCAAGGTGCAATAACAAGAGCGGAGATTTGTGAAATATTATTCAAAATAATGGTAGGGAAATTCTCACAAGGTGATATGCCTTGGGTAAACGAAGAGCCTTATGATTTAATTGATATTAGTGAAACAACCAACTCTGTTGGAGTAATTTCTATGCAAGAAATGCACATGGCAGGCATCTTGCGAGTTTTTGACTCGATACCAAATCCTACGCAAATACCAACTAATGCTCCGACACCTATACCAACAGCCGAACCAACTTCACAACCTATATCCGAGCAAATCACGATTGAATTGAATGGCACGAGGCATGAGCTTGCGAAGCAAATGAATGATTTCATCGAGGGAAATGAGCATTTGAAGGCATTGATAACGGAGGCAATCGACCCTGATGATGATACTACTAATATATATTTTGAAAATGATGATTTGTACTTTTATATGATATGGACGCTCGATGGAGCAACTTCTGGCAAAGTAATTGGAAATTATACTTATGGAAAGAAATATGAATGTGCAATAGAATACTTTGATGGAAGAACTTACTATGACGAAGATTATGAAGATTACTTGTATTATGGACATACTGAAATAGATTATGTGAAAGTATTCGTAATTGTGCAACCGCCAAAGCATACTTTCAATGATATTGCCGGGCATTGGGCGAATAATGATATTCTTCGAGTTTATGATTATGGCATTATGAATGGCATAGACCATACATATTTCTCGCCGGAGGGAACGCTGACGAGGGCAATGGTAGCCACGATTTTGGGACAATTCTGGGAAGATGGCGATAAGTGGATAGAGGAAGAGTATAAAAATAGCAGCTCGTTTAATGATTCGGTGAAAGGTGCTTGGTGGAACCCGTATGTTGAATGGGCGAAGGATTGTGATATTGTCAATGGTTTTGAGGATGGAACATTTAGGCCGTATGAGCCGGTAACAAGGCAAGATTTTGCGGCCATGCTTACTAGATGTTTTTGGGAGTGGGAGTATGACACGGCTGAGTTAAATCAGATTTTGGATTTCAATGATAAAGGGCAGATAGCGCCTTATGCAAAGAATGCAGTGGCGACATTGGTTGAAGCTGGAATAATAAATGGGTTTGATGATGATACATTTAGGCCGAGTGCGCACACAACAAGAGCGCAGGCGGCAAAGATGATGAGGGCGTATATCGGAATTAATTAATCAGGATTTGAAAAGAAGTGGTTAAGTTTGCCACTTCTTTTTTTGTGTAGGGTATCTCTGTAAGAGGGAAGTCTCTACTGCATATCCCGTGGCATAGGCGCGGGGGTGTAGTGCATTTCGCTGATGAATTCGCGGAGTAGGGAGGTTTTGGGCACATCGGTGACTGAGATGGAATCGAAGTGCTCAAGCGCGGCAATCAGATGCTCAAATTTCTCTTTATATTCGGGGCTATCCACTTGCGATAGCAGCTTTTTCAGCGGCAGCTTATAAACCAACGGCTCATAGAAATGCGTCGAGTTGATATGCGCATCGGCGTGGGTTTTGTATGGCTGGATATATTCATCTTCGCCGCGGCACACTTTATCCCAAAATTCCATGGTCATCTCGGGCGGGGTGGCGCGATCGGTGTTGTCGCGGAGCATGCGGCGAATCAAGCGCAAATCTCGGCCGCTGAGGACGACATTCGCATCATCGTCAACAAAATCGGTATGCGGGCTAACATAGAGCTTTAGGATTCTATCGCCGCCTAAGATTTTATCAAATACCGGATTTAGCGCATGGATGCCCTCGAAAATGATGAAAGTATCGGGGTCGTATTTAACGCTGAACGAGTGATTCGATTTTTTGCCGGTGGAAAAATCGAAGATAGGGAATTGCGCCTCGCCGTTTTGAATGAGCTCATTGACAGTGCTCGAAAATAGGTTAAGGTCGAGCCCATCGATAGTTTCAAAATTCTTGGTGCCATCTTCCCAAAGCGGCAGCTCATCGCGGTTGCGATAAAAATTATCGAGCGAAATGCGGATGGCTTTTTTGCCGAATCGTTCGAAATCATTTGAGAGCAAAATGGAAGTAGTGGTCTTGCCCGATGACGATGGCCCGGTTAGCAAGATGATGTGCTTATCCTCGAGCATCGCAAGCTCAACTACTTTACACACTTTATCATGATAATATATTTCAGTTGAATTTATCAACTTTCTTTTATTCTCGTTTTTTGCTTGGTTTATCGAGTTAATATAAATTAACTGCCCTTTCTTGCAATATTTCATAAAAACTACCTCCAAGAATTATATTACATGAGCTAAAAATTAAAAGCAAGTTTTTGATTTTCTTGACATAATATTGTAACATTTGTATACTGAGTTCGAGGTGATAACTATGGTTGAAACTTTGGAACTCACGAATGAAACTTTGTGTGAAGAGGGCAAATTAACTGATTATCAGATGTATTTATTCAATGAGGGCACAAATTATTATGCTTACAAAATGCTTGGTGCGCATAAAACCGAGGTTGGTTTTCGTTTTGGAGTGTGGGCGCCGAATGCTAAAAGCGTGAGCGTGGTGGGCGATTTTAATGATTGGAATCCGAATGGTAATCCAATGATGCTAAACAGCCCGCATGGAATTTGGGAGTTGGAGATTCCTAATCTTGCGGCAGGGCAGCTTTACAAATACTACATAACCACCAAAGATGGCGAGGGGATTTACAAAGCCGACCCGTATGCATTTGCCGGCGAGCTGCGCCCCGGCACAGCATCAATGACTTGCGATATTGATACATACAAGTGGAAAGACGGCAAGTGGAAAAATCGCGCTAAGAATATATATGAGAGCCCTAAGGTGATTTATGAATTACATATTGGCTCTTGGAAGCAGCATGAAGATGGCTCGTTTTATTCGTATGGCGATTTGGTGGCCGAGCTGATTCCATATGTGAAGCAGATGGGTTTCACGCATATCGAGCTTATGCCGATTAATGAATATCCGTATGATGCGTCGTGGGGATATCAGCCTACGGGCTATTATTCGGTGACCTCGCGTTATGGCACTCCGCAAGATTTTAAGTATTTTGTTGATTCATGCCATCAGGCAGGAATCGGCGTGATAATGGATTGGGTGCCGGCGCATTTTCCGCGTGATTCGCATGGATTGATGGAGTTCGACGGCACGCCGCTTTATGAATATCCATGCAAGCAAAGGGGCGAGCATAATGAATGGGGCACCAAGGTTTTTGATTATGGAAAGGCCGAAGTGCAGGCGTTTTTGATTTCCAATGCGATGTTTTGGCTGGAGGAATTTCATATCGACGGGCTGCGGGTTGATGCGGTATCGAGCATGCTTTATCTTGATTATAATCGCAAAAAGGGCGAGTGGAAGCCCAATGAGAACGGCACTAATGAAAATTTAGATGCAATCAATTTCTTTCAAAATCTCAATACTACTGTGTTTGCAAAATATCCCGATACAATGATGATTGCCGAGGAATCGACTGCTTGGGCAAATGTTACCAAGCCGACCGATATCGGCGGGCTGGGCTTCAATTTCAAGTGGAATATGGGCTGGATGCATGATGTGCTGAAGTATATGTCGCTCGACCCTGCGCATCGAAAAGGCAACCATGATAAGCTCACTTTTTCTATGCATTATGCGTTTTCTGAGAATTATGTGTTGCCGCTTTCGCATGATGAAGTGGTGCATGGCAAGAAATCAATTTTGGATAAAATGAGCGGCAGCTATGAGGAGAAATTTGCTACTCTGCGCGCGTTTTATGGGCTGATGATGGCGCATCCCGGCGCCAAGCTGATATTTATGGGTAGCGAGTTTGGGCAGTTTATCGAGTGGGATTTTGCAAAGCAGCTCGATTGGTTGCTGCTTGATTATGATGCGCATGCGAGGCTGAAAAATTACATGGCGGATTTGATTCATTTTTATCGCGAAACGCCGGCGCTTTGGCAGAACGACCGCGATTGGAATGGGTATCAATGGCTCAAGGTTGATGACTGTGATAACAGCGTTTTGGCTTTTATGCGGCTTTCGAATTCCAAGCGCGAGAAGATTATAGCGATTAGCAATTTCACGCCTGTGGAGCGGAAGAATTATAAGTTCGGCGTGCCGCAGAGCGGAATTTATAAGGAAGTTTTTAATAGTAATTGGGCGGAATATGGTGGAACGGATGCCAGAAGCGAGGAAGATAATGTTTTGTATATGGTGAAGAAGGAACATTGTGATGATAAACCTTGCTCGCTAACCTTGGATATTCCACCGTTGACGACAGTTTTTTTGAAAAAAGTATAAATGGAAGAGAGGGCTGCGCCTTATGCAAATTAACCCTAAACCAACATTAGATAATTTGGGTGGTAAAGGATATCACTTAGAATTTCTAAAAGAAATATGTAATGTGCCTGAATTTTTTGTAATCAAATTTGATGCTTCTGAAGAAGTGGATAATGAAGAAGTGCAAAAAAAAATACTGGATTTCTACAAAGAAAGACAGTTTGGTTTAGTATCTGTTAGGAGTTCTGCAACAATTGAAGATGGTGCAGTGGCGAGTTTTGCTGGCATGTTTGATAGTGTTTTAAATGTGAAAGAAGATGGGCTTATTCAAGCAATACGAGAAGTAGTGATTTCAGCTGAAGGGCTTAGAGTTATAGAGTATTGCAGACTAAAAGGAATAGATTATAGCAAAATCACTATGAGGGTAATAGTGCAAAGGATGATTGATTCAAGAATATCGGGAGTGTGTTTTACGAAAACGCCAAATTCCGATAATCAAATGGCAATCGAGGCTTGCCTTGGTCTTGGCGAAGCTTTAGTAAGTGGCAGAGTCACTCCAGATAAATATGTCGTGAATAGAACTACATTAAGCTTAGAAGATGTCTCAATTAGTTATCAAAACACTATGCTTGGAAAAAACGAGTATGTAGAAGTGCCGTTTTATAAGGGAAGTGTTCAAAAAGCAACTAATGAGCAAATACGCGATTTGTCAAAAACATCATTAGAGATTGAAAAAACGCTGCAATTCTATGGTGCAGATATTGAGTGGGCTATTGAAGGAAATACATTGTATATCTTGCAAGCAAGGCCAGTTACTTTTGCAAGTGAAATAGAGGAAAATGGTACCTCACTACCAAGCATAGAAAACTATCAAATGACATTTAAGGTGGCAGGCCTTCCATTCATGTTTGCAGATTTATTATGCCATGGATTTGGATATCTGCATCCATTATTCATTTGTAGTGATGGAAATTTTCTTCAATACTTCACTAATGCAAAGATGCAATATGCGGCAAACTATGGGCACAATTGGTTGAGTGCTGAAGATGGTTTTGATGAGTATGAGAAAAAGTTTACTGATTTTCACGAAACATCTTTTGCAAAACTGGTAAAAGTAATTAGCAATGAATTAAATACTGATAATACTAAGCATTTTTTTGAAATCATTTATGAATACTTTGTTTTTTATTCTAAAATGGACTTTCAATTTACCAATACCGTTTATCTATATGCTGCTGAAAACCCTACTATTGCAGAGAATCTTAAAAAACTATCAACTTTTAAAGATATAGCAAGAGTATGGATAAATAATGTATCTATTGATGATGATTGTTGTTTGAACAAGTTATTATCGCAGATATCTGAAAAGTTTGGTGTTAGCGTTGATGCATTGGGATTATATAAAATGTCGGAAATGATAAGCTTATTTGATAATAAAAAAGTTGAAGATAAAGAGCTTAATGAAAGAGCAAGTAGTTCTATTGTAATGTTTGATGGCAAAAGCATTAGATATGTTTGCGCAGACGAAGCTATCAAATATGTAAATGAAGTTAGAGAAATAGAGAAGATTCGAGCAAAAGCAGATATTATTGGACAGGTAGCCAATAAGGGAAATGATAAATATGTGGCAGGAAAAGTCAGATTAATCAATGTAGATTATGCTAATCTTTCTGAAATGGGAAAGGCGATTGAAGAAATGATAGCGGGAGAGATTTTGATATCAGAGTTTACTGCACCTGAGCTAATGGCAGCATGTTCAAAAGCAAAAGCAATAGTAACTGATTTAGGTGGTATGCTTTCGCACGCAGCAATCATAAGCAGAGAGTTGGGTATCCCATGCATTGTAGGAACAGCACATGCTTCTCGTTCATTGAAAAATAGTGATAATATAGAAATTGATTTGGATACGGGAGCAGTGAAAAAAATACGATAAATACTTTTCAACTAGGAGGAAAAGCATGATAAATGAATGTGTTGTTTTAGTTTTAGCGGGGGGGCGCGGGCAGCGGCTGGGGTGCCTGACAAAATATGATGCCAAGCCGGCGGTGGCGTTTGGCGGGAATTATCGGATAATCGATTTTTCGCTGACTAATTGCTTCCATTCGGGGCTCACTAAAATCGGGGTTGTCACCCAATATGAGCCGCGGCTGTTGAACGAGCATGTGCTCAAATCGTCGATTGGTGATGTTTCGTTGTTGCCACCGCGCGCCGTATCGGAGACATGCGAGTTTTATAAGGGCACGGCTAATGCTGTGTTCCAAAACTCCGATTTTATTGAGAAAAGCGGCGCGAAATATGTGGTGGTGCTTTCGGGCGACCATATCTATAAAATGAACTATGAGCCGATGATTAAGCAGCATATAGAGACGGGTGCGATAGCGACCATTGCCGTGATGCCGGTGCCGATAGAGGAGGCGCATAGGTTTGGAATTATGCGCACCAATAACAAAAATCAGGTGATTGAATTTGCCGAAAAGCCGAAGGAGCCCAAGAGCAATTTGGCATCGATGGGGGTTTATGTTTTCTCGTGGGAAGCGCTTAAAAAGCAGCTGATTAAAGATGAGAATAACGAGGCGAGCGATCATGATTTCGGCAAGAATGTGCTGCCGCAAATCTTAGCCGGCGGCGAGCCGCTCTATGCCTATGAATTCAATGGTTATTGGAAAGATGTCGGCACGATTGAAAGCCTGTGGCGCGCCAATATGGATTTGATTTCCGAGAATCCGGAATTGATTTTGAAGGATCCTGCGTGGCGGCTGCTAACCCATAATGAATATCTTCCGCCGCAATATGTGGGCAAATCGGCCAGCATTTCGCGCACATTTATCGCCAACGGCTGCAATGTCAACGGAACTATTACCAATTCGATTTTGTGCGAAGGCGCGACCATTGAGGAGGGCGCTTCAATTTCCAATTCGGTGATTATGCCGGGCGCGTTTATCGGCAAGAATACGCAAATTGAGCGGTGCATTATCGGTGAGAATTCGAGAGTGGGAGCCAATTGCCGCATCGGTGTTTCAGCGCCGGTTGCTTTGCAGCTTCATAGCGATTTGTGCACAAATGATATCACGGTGGTTGCGCCTAAGGTTTCTATTTGCGCCGGCACGGTGGTGGGCAAAAACTGCGCTGTTGAAAGCGATATTTCAAGCTTTGTGCTGGATATAGATTTCAAGGGAGAGAATATTGCAGAATCGGTTTTAGCACACGGATGACACGGATTTTGACGGATTCACACGGATTTCAGATTTTTTATTATTTAGGAGGAAGTAATGAAAAAAAATTGGATTATTATTGTTTTGGGTGTTTTATTAGTGCTTTCAATAGGAATGAGTGCTTTGCTTGTAAAAAATGGTGGGACATTACTACCGCAGTCGACAATTGAGCCTACGGCTGAACCTACAGCAGAGCCTTCTAAACTGAGTAAACCAACTGATATAATAGACGGTGTTTCTTTATACATTAATCTTGATAATAATCTTATTCAAAGTGATTATGAAGATAGAGAAGTTATTAAGGTAAGCTCACCTAGAGAATGGGGTAATGAACGAATCGTAATTTTCAGTGATACTGATTTATACGACTTCAAGATTAGCAATATAAGCTGGTATGGGAATACAGATATTTTTCTTTTTGAAAAAGATATATTCAGTTTGGATGTATTAACACCTGGCAACTATATTGAGTATAAAAGCGAAACTGCGGAGACTATACCTTTTGAAGCTATTTCTTTTACAGATAGTAATGGGGAAATGCATGCATATGTAATAGTTTACAATGGTTATGATGGCTCAAGTTGTACTAGAAAAGAGAGAGTTTTTTACAACAAAATAGATGCGTATTTTTAAAAGTGACATTATTAACTTTAGGAGTGATAGAATGAAAATTCTAATGTGTGCGGCGGAGTGTGGGCCGTTTGTTAAGACGGGCGGGCTTGGCGATGTAGTGGGAAGCTTGCCGCGGGAGCTGGCGAATCAGGGAGTGGATGCGCGGGTTATGCTTCCAAAGTATCAAGCGATACCGCAGGAGTATAAGGAGCGGATGAAGTTTATCGGGCATATTGATGTGCCTGTTGGCTGGCGCTCGCAATATTGCGGTGTGTTCTCGCTGGTGCATGAAAATGTGATTTATTATTTCCTTGATAATGAGTATTATTTTGGCGGCGATTCGATTTACGGCGAATTTGATATGGAGAAGTTCGCATTTTTCTCGCG
>WRBX01000016.1 GCA_009784335.1 Oscillospiraceae bacterium | reverse complement strand
TCGCGAATACACAGGTGGCTTCGCCACAACAGATTTACACAGATTTTTTTATTTTTTTCGTTTTTAACGCGAATGCGTTAAAAACATCTGTGTTAATCCGTTTTATCTGTGTGTTGCCGAAGGTAACCTGTGTGCTTATTTTTTATTTGCTATATCTGCTCCAAACAAAATCTCCCAGATTAGCAGGATAGCGGCGGAGGTTATGGCAATATCGGCGATGTTGAAAATCGGGAAGTTAATGAAATCGAGGTGGATATAGTCAACCACGCTACTGTGCAGAATTCTATCAATTATATTGGAAATCGCGCCGCCGATGATAAGGTGGAAAGCGACCAAAGTAACGCGCGAAAGATGGCTTTTGATTTTGCCGCTTTGCGACAGGAATACGAAAATTGAGATGATGCAAACCAGCATAAGTGAAATAATCGCGATTAGGTTGTTGTTGTGAAAATACATTCCCAGGATTATGCCCGAATTATAGATTTTCATGATAGATAGGAAGCCGGGGATTAGGGTGAGCTGCTCAGAAATTATTAGGTTATTGATAACAAAATATTTTGCCACTTGATCGAGAACGACAATGACAATAGGGATTATCCATAAGAATTTCGCTTTGTTTTTCATATCAGCATCCTTGGCAGCCGCCGCAGCATCCACCGCAGCCACCCTCGCCTTCCAAATCAAATTCAAGCTCTTTGCCGCAATTAGGGCAATTCATCTTGTCCTGCATCAGCACGCTCTCATCAATGAAAACTTTGGCTTGGCAATGCGGGCATTCCAGCTCGAAAACCTCATCTTCTTCATATAAATGCTCGCTTAAATCGCCGAGCACCACCTCTTCATAGATTTCACCCTCGATATCAGCCAAATCCTCATCAATCTCGGTCATTAGTGCATTGGTCTCATTTATATCGCTTTCGATTTCGCCCAAGGTTGTTATAATCGCCTCGAAAAGCTTGTATTCTTTGGCGCTTTTTTCAAAACTTTGCTCTTCCAAAAGTTTTTTGAGTTCATCATATTTTGGTGTAGGTATCGACATTTATTTTTCAGTTCCTTTCAAAATAAATTTAGTTAGAAATGAGAAGTTATGAGTTAGAAAAAACACTTCTAATTCCTAACTTCTAACTTAATTTTATGCTCGTTCCATATACTCGCCGCTTCGCGTGTCAACCCGAATTTTCTCGCCTTCATTGATGAAAATCGGAACTGCGACAATTGCGCCGGTTTCAAGTTTTGCAGGTTTTTGCACATTAGTCGCCGTATCGCCGCGCACGCCCGGCTCGGTTTCCACAACCACTAATTCCACAAAATTCGGTGGCTCAACGCCAAAAACATTGCCTTTATACGATAAAATTTTAACGCTATCATTTTCTTTCACAAACTTCAGCGCATCGCCAAGCTGCTCGGCGGTGAGCGGAATTTGCTCGTAGGTCACGCCGTCCATAAAATAGAAAAGCCCGCTATCTTCGTATAAATATTCCATATTTTTATGCTCGATTTGCGCCTCGGGGAACTTCTCGGTGGGGCGAAAAGTTTTCTCAACCACGCTATCGTTAATCACATCGCGCAATTTCGTGCGCACGAATGCAGCGCCCTTTCCCGGCTTAACATGCTGAAATTCAACAATCCGCCAAACCGAACCTTCCATTTCGAAGGTTGAACCATTTCTAAAATCTCCTGCGTTAATCATAACTATTTTCTCCGTTTCTTTAAATATTATATTCATCGACAAAAATTTGTCAATAAAAGAGGGCGGCCCCACACTTAGTTAAGAAACCAATATCAATTTAGATAGCAGTTTTACTAAGTGTGGGGCCGCCCCTACAAATCTACTCTATCTAACTTTCGTCCACACTTCTTTGCCATCGCGAATTTCAAATTCATGCGCGTTCATGGCTTCGAGGATATCGTGATATGCCCAGAAATTAGCGGGGACATCGAATGGAATTTTCATTTTGAGTTTATCCACATTTCCATAAACTCGGCCCAGCATGCGATTTATAATGGTGACAACCTCGGCGCGAGTTATGTCGCCATTCGGCAGGAAGTATTTGCCGCCGCCGGCCTCGGAATAGCCGATAATCCAGCCTTTTGCCGCCATTCCATTGATGCCGTCATACGCCCAATGGTTGCCGGGGACATCGCCGAATTTAATGTCATTATTAGTTTCCAAATCGAAAAACCGCGAGCAGATAGTGGCGAACTCGGCGCGGGTGATCTGCCCATAGGGCTCAAAATACTTGCCGCCGCCCGCTTCGGCATAGCCCGCAATAATCTCTAAGCTTGCCAAGAATTCCACTTCTTTGGCGAACCAGTCGCCAGCTTTCACATCGCTAAATTTATTCGAAAACGCATAGCTATTCGGTATTTCTTCTTTTATGATTCGAGTGAACATAACCGCTACTTCTGCGCGTGTCATGCTATTGCCAGGGCGGAATCCGCCATCTTCATAGCCTTTTATGTAATCGAAATGGTCATCGGTTATGAATGGGGAGACGGGAGTTGGCGCTGAGGTGGGTTCAGCGGTTGGGGGTTCAGTCGGAATTTGGGTTGGAGTCTGTGTAGGAATCTGCGTAGGAGCTTGCGTTGGGATATTTGTTGGTTCGATTGTTGGCTCGTTTGTTGGAGAGATAGTGGGTTCCAGCGTTGGTTCATTAGTCGGAATTTGAGTTGGCAGTGGCTCTTGCAAACCTTTTGTATAGCTGATGTCTAAATTATTGTATGCATATTGCATTCCGTTAGAAAAGTTAAAATGCGGCACTTGGATTTTTTCATCATGCAAAGCTATATCATCTTCATCTATCATATAGTAAGCGTCATTATCGGCAGTATTTCCGGCAAAGGTTACTCCGCTTGAAGCTTCAACATATTCCAATAATCCAGCATAAATGGCACCGCCATCCTTAAATGCTTCATTGTCAATTAAAGATGCATATCCCGTAATCTTTAAAGCGTTATGATAGTAATTATAAATACCGCCGCCGTCATTCGTTGCTTTATTTCCACTTATTGAAGAATAATCTCGCATAATGAAATCACCGTAATTCCATATAGCACCACCGTCTTCAGCTTCATTTTCTCTTATTGTAGAATTACCTTGCATTTTAAATGTAGCTGCCTGGAAATTCAATGCTCCGCCGCCTTCACTTGCTTTATTATTACTGATGGTACTATTATCTTGCATCAAAAGCTGATAATAGTTTATAATTCCACCGCCACCGCTACTTGCATAATTATTGCTTACTCTAACATTGTCCTTCAATTTAATTACACTTCCGTTATGAATTCCTCCGCCAACACTTGCTAAATTTCCAACCATTTTTGAATAATCTTTCATAGTGACAATGCTCCAACCGGAATTGGTCAATCCGCCACCACGACCTGCGGTGTTCTCGCTTATAGTCGCGTAATCATACATATTCACTTCGCCATATCCGGTGCTGTTGACGCCGCCACCCTCTCCCCTCTCATAAGCTTCATTCCCACTAATTAAAGAATAGTCAAACATATTCAGAATTCCGTTAGCGTTGTATACTCCTCCACCAAAAAAAGCTCTATTTCCACTTATGCTTGCGGCATTTTTAATGTTTGCTGTGCCATAGTTGTTCACCCCACCACCGATAGCAACATCTTGGCTATCATTGTAAACTTCATTATTTATTATCGTTGCACTTCCTTCTACATTCAAAGTTCCTACATTATAAATGCCGCCACCAGATAGAGATGCTTCATTATGGCAAACTGATGCGCTGCCCCAAATATTAATAATACCATCACCATTTGCGTTTCGTATACCTCCGCCATAATTACTAGCTACATTTCCACATATGCTAGATTCACCTTCCATATTAACTACACCGCTGAAATTACCTACACCAGCGCCATTATTCGCTTCATTTCCTTTTATCGTTGCACTTCCAGACATATTTAGTGTTCCACCAACATTTACACCCGCAGAATTTCCAGCTTTATTATAAGCTATTATTGAATTATCTATCATGTTCAATGTGCCACCACTGCCAATTTGCACACCACCGCCGCCAGACCAAGCAGTGCAATATTGTATAGCAGAATGGTTTTTCATCGTCAATATCGCGCTATTGCCCACAGAAATGCCACCAGCATAGCCACTAGATATAGTTGCACTTATTCCTTCAACAACAATATTTTCAAGTATTAGATTGCCTTGAACATTGAAATGCCTGGACATATTTGGTTGAATAATAGTTCTAAGTTCCCCAATATTTTCTGATTTGAGTGTTATGGTTTTATTGACCGGAATGGTGATATGACTTGGCGAGACATTATTGTCATCCATTGTGGCGATTATTGTGTAAGCACCATCGGTGCCGCAGAGGTCGACTGCATTTGCAAGGAAAGTACGAGTGCCAAGAGGAGTTGAAAGATCGGTATCTTTATATATAATATACTCTCCGCCTGAAATTAGAGGTGTGCCGGGCAGTATTGTTCTAATTAAAACTTGCGTGCCCGCACCAAAAGAGCCGAATGCTGCCCAACGAATGAAATATGTTCCCGGCGACAACTTCTCTTGCGTTGTATTTGGTTGCACAATTCTATTACCTGTGGTGAATGCTGCGTTGGTTGCAATTTCAATTATGTAAGTGGCATCTTGATTTTTTATCCATCCGTCATTGGCTCCCATTAAAGTTTCATTTGCTGTTAAGACACTAGGTATATTAGCATCATTAGGATGAATCTCATTTGCTTGTGCTTTTTGCATTGGAAAGCCAATTGCGAAGACCATTGTGAGTGCTACGATTATACTTAGATACTTTTTGAACATTATTTACCCCCGTTAAAGCGAATCCATTGATTCTGCTTTTCAATTCATGTGCATTATAATACAATAATGAAATTTTGTCAAGAAAAAGGACGGCCCCACACTTAGTTAAGAAACCAATATCAATTTAGATAGCAGTTTTACTAAGTGTGGGGCCGCCCCTACGGAAAAGCGAACCCCTCCGTCACGCCTGCGGCGTGCCACCTCCCCTTAACAGGGGAGGCCTTTTTCATTCCTTATAAATCGTTTTTCTCACTCGGATGAAGAGGTAGACTGCGCCGGCGATGGCGAGCAATATTATTGTAATCGCGCTGTTTTTAAAAATGTCGGTGAAAAGGGATACAATGGCATTGGGCGCCTTTGGCACGATAGTTGGTTCGGGTTCGATTGTGGGCTCTTCTTCGCCCGGTTCTTCCTCATTTTCGCCCGGGATATTCCCGATAGGCGTTGGCGGATATAGCTTGGTGACATTGATTTTATACTCATAGTTTTGCTCGGCAAGAAGTTGGAAAGATGACGCAGATTCGAGGCGCCAATTAGGGCTTACATACGGTTTTTTATCCGGGTCGCCGGCTTGATATAGATAGGTTTCAACATTATATCTGCCTGCGGGGATGCCGGGGAAAAATCCGTTCAGATAGAAAAGCCCGGGGGTGATATCGGCTTCTTTAACGATTTGCTCATCGTATCCGGGGATGTCGACAGAATATATTTTAACGACAAAAGGCTCATTGAAATCATCGGGCTTGGTGACGATGCAGGTTACATTGCCGACGGCGGCCGAAGCGATTAGAAGTGAGAAGTTAGAAATTAGAAGTGATATTAGGATGGCAAGAAAAATACTTTTTTTCATGATAGGGCTCCTTTTGGTTATAGTTTAGATATTTTGGGAGGGTGTGTCAATTTTAATGAATAATGAATGATGAATAATTAATAATGAATAATCCGGCAAATAGGCGATATTTTATTCATTATTCATCATTAATTCTTCACTATTCATTATGGTTTTATCTAATCAAAGTATTGCCGTTTTCGGACATAATACCACACTACGCAGCCGAATACGCCGACTACCAGCGTCCAAAACAAAAATGTATGGAATGGGAAGAAATTGGTTTTTTGCGGCTTTGGTGTGGGCGCGGGGGTGGCGGGCGGCGGCGGCACGGGGGTGGGGGTTGGCACTCGAAAGCTAACCAACGGCACGGTTTCCATCTGCATTTTGTAGGTTGAGTTGGAATATAGCGTGAAGAACGATTTATATTCCAGCTCATAATCGGGTTGTTTATATGGCGATTTTTCAGCATCGCCTTTTTTATAGAATTGATGGGAGAGGCTATACTCCGTTGGATATAGGTTTTCGATTTTGCCGGTGTAGCCATTTTCTTTTGTGAGCTCGAGAGTGGAATAGATTACTTCACCGCCGATAGCTCGATTTGACGCAACCCTAACTATAACGCCATCTTCGAAATCGGCGGCGGCTATGAGGGTGAACTCGATGGAGGAGTAGTTATTGGCGGAGGCGGGGAGAAGTGAGAATTGAGGAGTTAGAAGTGATATTAGGATTGTGAGGATTATTACTTTTTTCATGGTTTTCTCCAGGTATAAATAATAAAGAATAGAGAATAAAGAATAAAAGAAGTAGAATTTCCGGCGAAATTCAATTTATTTAAATTTGCGAAGCAAATTATCTGTTTTTATTCTTTCTTCTTTATTGTTCATTCTTTATTCTTTTTTAGGCGAACCCCTGCGTTTATTCTGTGCCGGAATTTGATGTTCGGTTAACATAATTCCAAATTCTGCCATCTGTGCGCGGTTGACCCGTTATGCCTCTGTAGAAAATATTGCTGCCTTCCGGCACTTCCATATTATTAGCCGGCAAACTAAATGGAACAATCATGCCCGGGAATGTGCTAGTATTTTCGCTTCTTGCTTTTATTATGTACGGTGGTTGGATATAATCCAAGATATTATGGCGATAATCAAAGTTTCGTTCAAATAGCAATTCAGTGCCCCGTCTTGCACCTCTATAAAATTCTAAATGCAAATGCGGCGAGCCTGTGCCATAATTCCATGCGGTGTAGATATGTTGCCCTTCCTGAACCGGTCCTAACCCTACTTTCGCTTGCCCATGGATATAATGCACTTCATGCCGTATGTCATCTCTAAAAAATGTCAAAACCATGCGATGAACGCCGCTGTTGCTAATTTCAGTTATTTCACCGTCGCACACAGCCAGGCATTTATCACCCATGCCTGCCCTAAAATCGGTGCCGACATGAGGGCTGGTGCCGACATTTCTAAGCTCCAAAAATTGCGAAGTAATCACTCTATTAGAATTTTCAATCTGAACCGGATAACGCATATATTTTGGCCCTGTGTATGGTGCGCGATTTAGAATTCTATCGTTTAGCATTTGCCAATTTATATTGTTGCCGGTTGTATACTCCATATGAGTATAATCCAGCGACAAATTGCTGCACGCATTGATAATCGGCAAATGATAGCGGAACTCTTCGTTGTAATCTTTCCAGGCGGCGAAAACATAATCCTCGAAATATTTGTTGCCCATGTAGCCTTTTCGGGCATCCTTCATAAACGCCTTCATTCGATTGCCATGGAGAGCTTTATTTGGGTCACTGCTCTCTAAATCATCCATCTTTTCATCCCATTGCTGCTGCGCATCCTTGCCATCGTTAACATCTTGCCATGGAATGCCTTGCAATCCGCCGTTGAAAATCGTGCGCGGATATTTGTTATTAGTCGAATCGGAATCATCTTTGGTTGGCGGCACTTTATCGCCCGGGTCATGATCCATCACATTAATCAGAAAATCGAAGCTTTCGTAGGGCGAATATAGTTCCATATCAGGGCACCCTATATTAGGGCATAATGGATAAGTGGGGCAATCATAATATCCATTTAGTTGAATAGCAATGCTATATTTGCCTATCGGGATATTGGTAAACTTAATTTCAATTTTGTTGTTGCCTGCGAAAGTTGCATTCTGCCAAGTGGTTGAATCGCTGCTATTATAGAGCATATACATCTGCTCTTCTATCATCTGCCCGCCGACGGATTCATGGTCGATATATCGTTTTAGATATACATTTCCGAAAGCATTATTAGTTATATTTCCGGTTAGATTGCCATCGCTGTCATATTCCGGCGCGAATGCAAGGTTTCTATCGAATTCCAGACTTATTTTGCCATCTTTGAACGCATTTTTCTCGTTTTGGCTTTGCTGCGGTGCCGGCAACGGATTAAGCGCAACTTTGTAATCATTAATTGGATTTAGCGCATCATCAGTGAATTTTAGTGATACATTATTCACTCTCGGGCCGTTGTTGTTGGGCTCTTCAATCCCCAGCGTTTGCTTTGTGGCGCCGACGATATCATCGGGATATGTGCGAATCATAGGGTCGATAATTCTATCAATTTGCTCAGGCGGGCCGCCAAGAGAAAACCTGCTATAATCAGGCGAGTTTCCATTGCCAAAGTTTAACTTATTATCCGTGTGCTTCCAAGTTGGGAAAAACTCGGTATCGCGCACGCTGCGGATTGAATAGTAATATGTGCGGTGGAGGGTTGGAACGCCAGGGTATTTTGGGCGCTCAGATATAAGTGGGTTGCCTGCGCTGTCTAGTGTCTGCTCCAGCCTTTCAAGATGTGCCTCTTCACCTGCCCAGTTATTTGGATTTGTGCAACTCTCTCTATGCGGCTTGAATTCGATACCGTCTATTCCGGCATTTGTCCAGGATAGTGGCCTATATGTAAAGCTTCCTTCATATTTAATAGTTTCTTGATAATAGAAGTTGAATAGATTGCCTTCTCTAATTATTTCTCTTATTCGCGGTGCCATTTTATCTATATCCCAATCAGGCGCGCCGCCGTCATGCTCGGAATAGGCTGCTGCGATTATAATGTCTAACGGATTGAACGAGGATGCACTGCCCGGCGCAGGTTGAACACCATCAATAACATATCCGAAAACAGTATATCCGGGAACATGATGGATTAATTGATCATAATAGTTTGGATTATTGAACAAGTCAATAGGAGGCGATTGGTTCCAATTTCCACCTGTTGCGCCTTGCCCAAATTGTTTCATATGCGCTTCCATTGTTTGCATAAATTCATTCATGATTATGTTGTAACCGGCTAGGATATCGGAGCGGTATTTGGTGATTGCATCAGCATAGTATTTAACTCCGGCTTCACCGTCGCTACCACCTGAAAAACGATCCCAAAGCCAGTTTACATCACTATCATAAACATTCCATAGTATTGGCACATAATTGAAATAGATGAATTTTCCGCCTTTTGTCCCGGGCTCTCTATAATTTTTATAGCTTTTTTTCATTGTGCCATGCTCATCAAGGCGCTCGTATTGCGCCCATGGATCATTATCAAACGAAGAAAACATACCTTTGTTATATCTGAGCTTATGGATAATATGCGGGCAATCTTCGTGGTCGATAGGGTTCATGCCGGGGAGGAGTTTGTAGCCCTCCGGTGCGCCTAGGCTGGCTTCGTATTGAATAAATGTATCATCGCCGATAATTAATTGATCTTGGTAGGTGGCATGATATTTTTCTATATCATCAATCATTAGGATTCTTTGTATCTCTTTCCAACCATCAT
>WRBX01000015.1 GCA_009784335.1 Oscillospiraceae bacterium | reverse complement strand
GCTCCCCAGTTGCAATTTGATTTAACCTGCTGGCGCGCGAGGCTAATCCGCTTCTGCATTTTGACTTTTAATATATTATCCCCAATTGTATCTTTTTGTAAAGAAAAAATATTTTCGAGTGCGGCGAGGGTTTCGATTTTGTTATCTTTGAGGTTTAAGAGGGCTAGTTCAAGCGCGTATCGCGGGCGAACGCGGTTCGCCCCTACGAGTGCGGTGCAGAGCGGAAGCAGGGTGCTATAGATTTTAGAGTTTACTTCTGATGATTCTTCTGAATATACGATTTGCGAGCGCGAAATAATGGTGGCCAGCAGGGCTTTTGGCGTGGCGGTGGTAAAGAAGAAATGCACATTCGGCGGCGGTTCCTCAATCAGCTTTAGCATCGCATTTTGCGAATTAATCGTCATCGATTCGGCGGCGGGAATCACAAAAACCTTGCTCTCGCCAAGCGGCGCGATGTATGCCGACTTTATCATCTCGCGCGTGGCATCGACGGTGAGCGCCTTATTCGCCTTTTTTGCAGGGTCGAAAACCTCGTTGGTTACGATGATTAAGTCAAGCGGATGAGTGGCAAGCTTGCCCGCCGCCTCGAGCGCGCTTTGGTAGTTGGTGTAGATAAATGAATGTGCCATGATTCCTCCAATTAGCAATTAGAAGTTAGGAATTAGAAATTGTAGTGGAATTGCTTCGCAATTCTTTATTTATTTATAGCACAGAGAGATAACCGGCGCAAATATTTGCAAATTTTCTTTACAGAAACTTAACAAAATTTTTACACAATCTTAACAAAAGTAGACGAAAAGCGCTTGCTTTTTTATTTTTATTGTGTTAGTATACATAATATGAAGAGGAGCCTGATACATTTAAACAAAAATTTTGCCGCAGGGATAGCTATGGCTTTTTTGAGTGTGGGCTTATCTGCACAAGATTTTAACCCAATGCAAAAAGAGTATACTATGGAGCAAGCGAAAAGAGATATTGAATACTATAAAGGCGAAAGATATACTGATTATCACAAAATTGAGCAAGCAAGAAGAAATGATTTTGAGCTACAATTATCACCGAAAGAGCAAGAATTGAGCGATAATTTTAAGAAAATGTTTATTCATGAGTGGGAGCGGAGCGAGAGAATTCAAAATGAAACGGGCATTGGCATGGATGAAGTGCGGCAAAAGATGGAGAAAGTTCAAGTTGTTATGGCGCCGGTGACGGAAGGCAATGAGAATATAGGCGGTGATTACCAAGGGAATATAATCTATATTAGATATTATGAGCCGAATTTAATGGGAGAAATTAGTGGCAAGGAGTTGAAAAAGTGGTCGAAGGAAGACGCTGTTGAATGGAATCAAGCAACAGTAAATGACCTAGATAAAAAAGAATTGCAAAGGTTATGCGAAAGCTATAAAGCTACGATGAGGCACGAAGGAGTGCATCATTTGCTACTCTCCGGTGGGAGAGGTGAGGTTTTTGATAGAGAGGGCGAGGCCAGGTATCTCGAAAACATTCTTTCACTTGAAAATGACGGCGAAAAATATAATTCAGGATTTAACTATAATATTCGTGCCGATATTGTGGAAGGAGTAATTGCCAATGTTGGTGCGAGAAATTATTTTGATTGCGGCAAAGAGGATTCGCCAGGCTCAAATTTTGCAATGCTTTGGAATACCAATAAGGCATCAGATTATGTAAACCTAGATTTATTGCGAAAATATAAAGAAATGGCAGAGTTAGCGGATTTTGGCGGTAATCCTTTTCAAAAGGGGATGATGTTCAACTTTTCAGAAGATGACACGCAATTTGTGACTATATTAAAATCAATAGCGGATAGCGATGATTCTGATTATAAAATGAACAAACTAAGTGCAGAATTTTTGGCAGAAAATGCAGACATGAATTTCAATTTTGTTTTGGGGATGGGTAAATTCAAAGTGGCGGATGTTTTGGGAATTGAAGTTGGCCAGGCTGAAGAACTTAATATTTTGTGCAATAAAGCCTTGCATAATAATTACAAATTAGAGGATGACGAGCTGATTAGACTGCAGACGGAGTGCGGTAGTCAACTTATAGATTTTTTGGAAAAAGATAGAGAAAAGCCGCTTGATAATTATCAGCGCGGCCAGTATTCGAAATTATTTAGACTAATAAAAGACAATGTTCCGCAGGAAATGGATGAGAAAGTGGCGCTTTTGCTTATTGACCATAGTGTGCGCGAGACAAGAGAGAGTGTAATGGATAATCCAACAAAAACGGATGTCCGAGGAGCTTTGAAAAACATACGAAAAGTTAGAAGGGAAAATAGCAAAAAAAGCGGAATTATTAAAGGGAATATATCACTAGAAATGTAATCGTTCTATTTTCTAAAAGTCTACTATCAGCATCGCGTTGTCAAAACTGAAGAATTCGATACGCACTATATTTGATTTTCAATCCCGATGATTTTGAAGGGGAACGAAATAGAAAACAACCTTTAATAAGGCGAACTAAAACTGAAAATAAATGAACTCTTGTGAGCCATACTCAGCGAAGAGGAATATGAGGGTGAGAAGGAGCGAGTAGCATGCCCAGCGGGTTGTGGCGGGAAGCGTGCGGAATGGGCGGTTTTGCCTTTTAAGGCGGGCTTGCCAGAATTGCGCGAGCTCCATGACGGCGATGAGCGCGACGAGGATTACCAGCTTGCCGTCGGCGAAAATATCCAGCCATTCAAAGTTCCATGTGGTGAAGATTTGGGTTAATATATATATAGCATTGTCGAACGAATCGGCGCGGAAAAATATCCAGGCGAGGGTTACGAAGGTGAAGGTTATCGCCCAAGAAGTGAAATTAGCAATGAGCAATGAAGAATTAGCAATTATGGATGATTTGCGCTGCAAATCTTCTTTTTTTGATTTTTTATTTAAAACATTTCGCTTGCGAAATGCACCAAAATTGCTAATTGCTAATCGCCCATTGCTAATTGTTTTTTCAAGGATTTGCCAAGCGCCGTGCAGGGCGCCCCAGATTATAAATGTCCAGGCGGCGCCGTGCCACAGGCCGCTGATGAGGAACACCAGCATGATGTTAAACAGCCATTTTGCCAGCGAAACGCGGTTGCCGCCGAGGGGGATATAGATATAATCTTTGAACCAACTTGTGAGCGAAATATGCCAGCGACGCCAGAAATCAGCGATGGAGCGGGCGGAATAGGGGCGGTTGAAATTCTGCGTGAGGTTGAAGCCGAGGATGCGCGCCGTGCCGATGGCGATATCGGTATACCCCGAGAAATCGCAGAAAATTTGGAATGCGAAGAGCACGGTGGCAATAGCAAGGCTGGCACCGCCGTATTCAGTGGGATTATTATAAATTGCATCAACTATGATTGCAGCGCGATCGGAAATCACGATTTTCTTGAACATGCCCCAGGCGGCAAGGCGCAGGCCACTTGCAATGCGGTCGTAATCGAATTTATGCTTGATTTTGAATTGCGGGAGCAGCGAGGCCGAGCGCTCGATTGGGCCGGCGACTAGCTGTGGGAAAAAGCTGACAAAGAGAGCATAGTAGCCAAGGTGCCGCTCGGGCTCTTTTTTGCCTTTATAAACATCGATAACATAGCCGATTGTTTGGAATGTGTAGAACGAAATGCCGACGGGGAGAAGGAGCTTGAAAGTGGGCAGCACGGCGGGGAGGCGCAGGATTTCGAGGGTGGATTGCGCGGTGGCGGTGAAAAAGCCGAGGTATTTGAAGGCGAGGAGGATGCCGAGGTTTACGATTAGGCAGAGCCAGAGCCAGAGTTTTTTTGATTGTGCGCCCGGGGCGCCCGGGACGGCGCCCCCTACGCCCTTGGGTGACATTCCCCTGGCGCAGAAGTAGGTGGTGAGGGTGGAGATGATAATCAGCGATATATACGCCGGGTTCCACGACATATAGAAGTAGTAAGACGCAACCAAAAGGAAGCCCCAGCGCCATTTGAACGGCAGAGCGAAATAGAGCAGGGTTACTATGGGAAAGAAAATGAGAAACTCTATTGAGTTGAATATCATGAGAAAAGGTTACATTATTCGTTCAAGGAAGGTCAAGAAATTTAATTAATAAAGAATAAAGAATAATTAATAATATTGGTGGAATTTCGCAAACGAAATTCTATTTTGAATTATTGGATTTTTGAGATGAGTTAGGGTAATGTGAGCTTTGGATATGGGGAGGGGTGCTGGCGAGAATTCCGAAGACTGCACGGGAGCTTTCGGATTTCGGATCGTGGTTTATATGTTTCTTTTTGTTTTTTTTGGGCTTTTTCATTTTGTTTCCTTCCATTTGGTTAATTGAGTTTTATCTTTGGCGACTTTATTTACAATTTCCATTCCATCGCGGCAACTATCGAATTTGCCTTGTGAGATTTCATGGATAACAGCGTGCTGTAAGCTACCGTAATAGCCTTGCGGTGTGATGCCCGAGGTGGTTTGGTGGAAGTGGTTTTGGTTCGGGCTATTTGCGATATTTTGATAAATTTCTCGCACTTCTGAGGTGAATGTTTCGCGGCGCTGCTTAGTTTTATCGCTAATCGATTTTTCATTTATATTATCTCTGAAAATACTATTCATGCTAACTCCTTTTTTCGCTATTTGGTTTATGCTTGTTCCCTGATTGTTTTTTGTTATTGTTTGTTTCGTTTTGAAATTTGCTTTCGGCCACGGTTGCCCCGCCGTGCGACTTTTGCTTGCGCACCGGCTTTGGATCGAGTTGACTATCTTTTGGCATTAATCTTTTTCCTTTTTGATTATTTTGTGTAGATATTGGAAAAATATTGATAAAACTTTACATAAACCTTTAATCGCATGAAAGGCAGAAGTAAAACTGCAAAATAAAAAAAGAGCAGCTGCAGATTGTTCACACAATTGTTACGAAAAAAGTAAAGCTCCCGCCGAAGGGGCTTTTTTAGATTATATTATAGCGCAAATACAAAAAGAAAAAGGAGGATAGTCTTTTTGTCTTTAGCTGAGCTTACGATAATAATAATAACGAAGGGAAATTCAGTTTTTATTGATAGCCTCATGCATATTACTAAAAGTTTTTTCTAAATGTTGACAAAAAGAAATAAATTTGGTAATTTATAATCATATTTGCAAAGATAGAAATGTCCTTTGCTCAAAAAATAGTATTAAATTTAATGCCACTGTAAAATACAAGGAATTCGCCTTGTGTTGACGCCTCTGTAGCTCAGTCGGTAGAGCAATGGACTGAAAATCCATGTGTCGGTGGTTCAATTCCACCCGGAGGCACCATGTCAATTTGAGGAAGTATAAAATGAACGATAGAAATCAAGATTCAATCAAAACATTGATGAACACTTTGCAAAAAATCACTGAAGACCGCACATACATTGCTCCAACAGAGGAGTTGGCCGGTAAATTTTCTGCGGCACAAAGTGCGATTGCGGAAGAAATGAGCCTGCGCCGGAGAAACCGAGATATTAGCGAATATAATAAACAGTTCAATCAATCCGTGTTATAGAGTTGCAATAGCTCAGTTGATAGAGTGCAACCTTGCCAAGAAGTAGGGCGAACTCCCAAAAAATCGAATAATTCGCGTTAACACGCGGGAATAGCTCAGTTGATAGAGTGCAACCTTGCCAAGAAGTAGGGCGTATCCCCCGAAAATCGAATAATTCGCGTTAACACGCGGGAATAGCTCAGTTGATAGAGTGCAACCTTGCCAAGGTTGAGGTCGCGGGTTTGAGCCCCGTTTCCCGCTCCAATAGAAAACCGCTTAAACATCATAGTTTAGGCGGTTTTTAAATAAATTGCTTTCCTGATATAATTATTAGACAGTTTCTTTCTTACAACTTTTTAAATCCATTCTTAATAACTTTTGCCATTAGTTTGCGTCTTTCTATTAAGAAATCAGCATACTCCATCTTTTCCCAATTGTCCGGCAAGGCGTGCATGGAGTAGATAAGTTTTCTCTCATAAGCTGGTATTTTAGCAATTTGCTCTTTCATATATTCGGCGGGGCTTATATCCAGTATTTCGATGTTATCACGCCACTCAATGAAAGCATAATTAGCATTTTGATTGCGTTCCCTATCGTCCTTAATTCCAATTTTAGCAAGATATGCTTTCGGGAATAAGTGATGGCGTTCTAACGCGCTTTTTTTGCCACTGGCAACCGGACTGTGCAATTCTCTAGTTGTCAATTGCGAGAACAAAACTTTTGCTCCCAAAATGTTCTGCGCGGCACAATATCCAAACCATACAGGACTCCTTGGTGCTGATGTTGCAAGAGCATTAGGCACAGTAATATCGAAATAGTCATTGGTAAATACTGCATTTATTTTTTCGTTTAGCAGTTTTTCAAAATCCTCTGCAGTTTTGACATTTCTCAAATCAGCAAAATCTTTTTCGACTTCCGTTTCTGCGGAGCTCGTATAATAACCAGAAGTAGATACCATGAAAAACCATTTTGCAATTAGCTTTCTTAGGACTGAATCATTAACTTTGTAATCATATTTGCCTATTAAGTACATTACATATGAGAAAGCAAGTGCGTTACCCGCTGAAATAAGATTCTTATTTATAAACCCGGCGGTTTCAATACTTTTAATAAAATCATGCCAAACATTTAAATCTAGCACCTTGTCCAATATTATCTTTAATTCATCAAATCGTTGCTCTCTCAAGTCTGTTGAATAAATGCCTTTCTCAAAATCACGACCTCTAAGCATCATATACGCATACTTTAAACGAGCACGCTTAAAGCCGAAACCTGTGGCTATACGAACAATATGTGTGGGTGTTGGCTGAAACAAAAAGTTATATGGGGTTTTCGGTATTGGTTTTCTTGCGTTCCTGCAAAAATCCTCAATTTTTTGTCTGCCTTCTTGCCAATATACTGAGATCAAAGTTAAGATGAAGTCATCTTCGGCTAAGCTAGTGCCTCCGGAGTTGACACGCACAAAAATATCAGCAACGCTTTCTTCGTCAGCATTTTCACTAATTTCAAGAGTCGGAATAGGGAATTCTTCGAGAGATAATAAATCCATAAAATTAGAGATTACCGATTCTTTTTCTTCATCAGTGAATTCCGAGCCTTGCTTTTCGCGGCTTTCAGCTATTTGTTTTATTTTTTGCTGTATGTACTCAAAATTGACTACTTGATTTGCTGTATAAACCTCACTAATATCATAAATCCAATCGGCAGCTCGCTTTGTTGAATTATCGCCAACTTTGAATTCTCTAGTTACAGGATTAAAGGAAATTACTATAGGTTTTTCTTTGAAGTTCTCATCAATAATGTGCTTTCCGCACATCACAGAATAAAGCGATGTTAGCCTCTGCTGTCCATCAATAACGACACCCTTTGGTGCTGAGTATGCTTTATCATTAATTCCAATTTGCTTAGTTTTATCCATATCAAAAGAAGATTCCCAAACCATTAAGTATCCGATTGGATACCCTTTCAGCATTGAATCCAACAAGTTTTTAACTTTTGTCGAACTCCAAACATATCCCCGTTGTAGCTCTGGCAACCCTAATTTGCCATTAAGAACCTCGCCAATCAAATCTTTGACTTTGCGATGTACGGGTGTAAATAATGTTTTAGCCATGTTTTCCTCCTGTCATCTTTATCAAAATACTATTTTTGTTACTTCCTATTTGTCAAATTTTGAAATAAGATTATATATCACCTCTACTATAAGCCACGAAGGAAGCAAAAAGTGAACCCCTATTTGAAAAAACTTTAAAATTTGATAAAAAAATCAAATGGCGAGCGCAAATGTGAAATGACAAAAACTCCATTAAAATAGAGCCTATTGCGCATTGTGACAAGCTCTAGCCTATACCTTCATTTGATTTCCCTTTTTTTCACACATAGGTCCGGCGCGGTCACTGTGATATTAGGGTTTAGAGATTGGCATCCCCCCCTAGGGGCTACACTTTCGCTAAAATAAATAAATAATAATACTATTATTATTTATTTATTTTAATAACTTTCGCCGTTCTTTATAATGAGTGCCGAGCGTAGCGAGTGCATTTTCATTACTCATTTCAAGTAACGCTTGCGTTGCTTATAATCCGGCATTAAGTCTGCCATAATCTTATGAAACTTTGCCCCATGATTGGGTGCAAGAAAGTGAACATATTCGTGCAAAATAACATACTCAATCGCAGGGATGGGCTTATCAAAAAGTTGCTTATTTAGAATTATGTAGCCTCTTTTGGTAAAGCAAACGCCCCAACGGCTTTTATAATCTTTAACTCGCAATCTAGGCTTGAACTTAATCTTTTTAGCAATAAGAGGATAAACACTATCCGCTATTTTGTTGAACTTTTCAAGACAGATATCATCATCAAAGTGTTTCATAACAGGTTTAGCAACAGGCGGTTTCGCAAGTTGCTTCTCAATCCACTTTGCCTTTGATTGCACAAATTTATTAATCTCTATCTTGGGCACTCTGGGTGGAGCAGAAACGCAAATAACACCATCATTCACGCGCATATTAATGTTTTTTATTCGCTTTCTTATAAGTTTATAATCAATCATCTTTTAATCCTTGAAAAAACTAAACTGTATATCGCCATAACCTATCTTATAGCTACTAGTAATATCTCTAATATCATAGAGTAGGCCCAGCCGATCACATTCACTTTTGAAAATATTCCATAGTTTAGATGCATGAGGCGAAGAACATTTATAATAAGTCCCAAATTTCTTTTTATATGTTTCCACCAGCTCGGGATAGATTTCTTTCAGCTTAGAGTAAAAATACTCTCGTTGGCTATCGCGCATAGTAACACCAAAAGAAGGATAAACGAACTTCGCACCACATTCTTTTGCCATATTAACGATGGATAGGACACTCTCCTCAGTATCGTTGATATATGGCAGAATCGGCATCATGAGTATTCCGCAATAAATCCCTGCATCTGATAAAGTTTTAAGTGCAGCAATGCGCTCAGATGTAGGGGCAACATTAGGCTCCAGCTTCTTGCAAAGCTCATCATCGGCGGTTGTTATAGTCATTTTCACAAGCAGCGGCGAGTGCTTTTTTATATCCTGCAAGATATCTATATCTCTCGTCACAAGCGGGCTTTTAGTTGCAATCGTTACCCCAAACTTAAAAGCATTAATTAGTTCTAATGAATGCCTTGTTAATTTCAATTCTTCTTCAAATGGGTTATAAGGATCAGACATACTACCGGTTGAAATAATCCCGGAGCGCACTTTTCGCCGCAGCTCATCACGAATAATCCGCAGGGCATCTTCTTTAGCTTTCACAACATCAAAATTATCCTCACGATAGCAATCGCTGCGGCTATCACAATAAATGCAGCCGTGGCAACATCCGCGATAAATATTCATGTTGTGGTCGGCACCAAACCACTGGGTAGATTTCTTAGCAGTGACTATGGTTTTTGCCGGAATATATTGAATTTCCATATTTAAGCCTCTTATGGCAATTGCTCTGCCTTCACCTTCGGGTGGTGATATCTATTTCTCTTCTGCGTGCTCTTCCCGTAATCAATTGCCTTTTGCGGGCACCAATGGATGCAGGCTATGCAATGTTCGCACCGGTGCTGAAATTCGGGTTTGCCTTCTTTTAGTTCAATGTTTTTAGCAGGGCAGACCGATGCGCAAATTCCGCAGCCTGTGCAAGAATCGTTCACAATATATTTTTCATCGGCTTTTTTATATGATTTCATAATTTTAATGCGTATCTTACTGATTAGCCTAAATTTTTTCTTAAATTCGCAAACCTTTTGCGCATTGATATCAGCAATTATTCCAACAAGCTCGCTTTCGGCCGTTTTCAAAACTTCATCAATGGTTGCAACATTCACATCATACATAGGTATGTAATTGGAAACCATTTTCAGCTTAGTGCAATATGAAAGCTTTGCTCCCTTTGCGCGCAGAAGTCCATCAACATCATAAGCCGAAACACCAATCTGTGCCCCACAAGT
>WRBX01000014.1 GCA_009784335.1 Oscillospiraceae bacterium | reverse complement strand
GCTGAGGGCACGACGATTTTGGAAGCGGCAAAGACAATCGGCGTGCATATTCCCACGCTTTGCCATATGGATTTGCACGGCACTAAGATGATAAATCAGGTGGGCACCTGCCGTGTGTGCATGGTGGAGCAGGAAGGGCGGCGGAATCTGGCGCCGGCTTGCTCAACGGTTTGCTATGACGGCATGGTGATAAAAACCTCCACTCCGCGGGCGATTAAGGCGCGCCACACCATGATGGAGCTATTTCTTTCCAATCACCCCAAAGATTGCCTTGTTTGCGAGAGAAATGCCAAATGCGAGCTGCAAAATTTAGCTGCAGATATGGGAATTCGTTCTACAAAATTTGAGGGCAAGCAAATGCATAATCGCAAAGATGTTTCCTCTAAATCGCTGATTCGCTGCCCTGATAAGTGCATTTTATGCCGCAGGTGTGAAACAATGTGCAACAAAGTGCAAACTGTTGGTGTTTATTCGGCTATTAATCGCGGATTTGATACAGTTGTGGGCACAGCTTATGATAATAACATGACAGATACTTCTTGCACTTTCTGCGGCCAATGCGTTAGCGTTTGCCCCACGGGTGCGCTGACTCAGGTGGATAACACGAGCGAAGTTTGGGATGCGATAAATAACCCTGATAAATTTGTGATTGTGCAAACTGCGCCTGCCGTGCGGGTTGCACTTGGCGAGATGTTTGACATGCCGGTTGGCACTTCGGTGACAGGCAAGATGTGCGAAGCACTGCATCGCATGGGTTTTGATAAAGTTTACGATACTAATTTCACAGCCGATTTGACCATTATGGAAGAAGCAACTGAGTTTATGGATAGATTCAAAAATGGCGGAAAGCTACCAATGCTCACCAGTTGCTGCCCTGCTTGGGTTAAGTTTATCGAGCACCAATTCCCGAGCTTGCTCGATGTTCCGTCCACCGCGAAATCTCCGCAACAAATGTTTGGCGCCATTGCCAAAACATATCTTGCTGAAAAGCTTGGCGTTAAGCGCGAAAACATGGTGGTTGTTTCGGTTATGCCTTGCCTTGCCAAAAAGTTTGAAGCGGCGCGCGAGGAATTTGGCGATGATGTTGATTTTGTGCTCTCCACTCGCGAGCTTGGGCGAATGATTAAGAGCGCCGATATTGATTTTGTTTCTCTGCCGGATAGCAAATTCGATGAAATAATGGGCGAGAGCACGGGTGCGGCGGATATTTTCGGCACAACCGGCGGCGTTGCTGAAGCTGCGATTAGGACGGCATCCGCTTGGGTGAACGGCGGCGCGCCTGTGAAAATTGATTGGCAAGAGATTCGCGGCCTCGATGGAATCCGCGAGGCTGAGGTTGATATCGGCGGAGTGAAAATCAAGATGGCGATAGCCAACGGGCTTGGTAATATCCGCACCATATTCGAGCAAATAGAGGCGGGCGAAAAGGAATATCACTTGATTGAGGTTATGGCGTGCCCCGGCGGCTGCGTTGGCGGCGGCGGGCAGCCTTATTATTTGGAGCATAACTCCGAGGTTTTGGAAAAACGCGCGGCGGCATTATATGAGGAAGATAAGGGCAAAGCGCTCCGCCTTTCGCACGAAAACTCGCAAATTAAAAAGCTATATGAGGAGTTCCTCGGCGAACCCGGCTCCCATAAAGCTCATGAACTGCTGCATACGAAATATGTTAAGAGAGGATAAAAGCTGATTGTAGGGGCGGCCATTGGCCGTCCTTTTTTTGCGGGCGCAATAAATCGCGCCCCTACTTCACATCCGAGCCCTTTATTTCCTTCGCTGTTAATGCCATTACAATCGGCGCAAGAACAATAAACAGATAGTTATACCGTCCATTGCTAACCGGACCGGCCAGTAAGGTGAGCCAAATCAACATAAACGGAATTTGCGTAATATACACACGATTTTTTTTGTATAGCAAGATTAGCATACATAAAAGCATAGCATACATAGGAAAGCAATGTGACGCTACATGGCTTAAAATCGGCAATTTATTCACATCTTTATATGAAGCAAACTTGTCATATTGCTTTTTAAGCCAGGGCCATTTTGAATCAAAATCGGCCGGAGCATAGAAATCTCCCCACTTCATCTCAAAAGCATCGCGCTCGATAACTCCCTTGCCGGGAAGCGCCGCAGGATTTTCAATGTCGAACGCCCAAAAACCGATAGTATTGGCAAAAAATGCCTCAAAGTATTCCTGCGGATATTTCAAGAACCATCTGAGATACAGCTTAATATATTTACCTCTATCTTCATTAAAATTCGCTGTGTGAAACGCATCTTTAGTTATATCACCGAATCTTGGACTGTAATTTAAATCGCGCTGCCCGAGAATAGTCATAAAATCTTCAAAATCTTGCGTGCCTTCCAGCTCTTCCATATTTTCTCGAGCCGTATGCACCATTTGCTGAGCGAACACGGCATATGCTTCGCGCGGATTATCTTTTTTGGCTTTTAGGATATCGAATTGAAAAAAGTTCCACGAAACTTGCATTAAAACTGTGATTAAAATCAGTGCCGTTATTGGTTTCCATTGTTTTCTAAATAGAAATAAAAATATCGGCGCGAATATAAAAAATGCCGGTTGTGCATTGTTTCGTGTGCCGATTAATAGGAAGGTAACTAATGGGAAAACGATATAGCTCGATATTTTTTTGAAATAGCCTTCGACTGTGCATAGCTTATAGAATTCAATGAAGAAAAGAATTGCGCAAAGGGCATGAACAACATCTTTGGTAGTCATCATTGACATCAGTGCATTATAAGGCCAAAGGGCGAAGAAGAAAAAGATTATTAGCCGAATCCATTTGCTGACTTTATTTCCGGCTAAGAATTTGAGTGCATAAGAGAAAGTTAGGGCGCAAAGCGTCATCTGCGCTATCGAAAAATATAAAAAGCAAAGGGTTGCATTGCCCGTCCAATTATATATGAATTTTATGGGATGAACTAGGGTGTAGGTATAGAGCAAAGAGTGCTTAGTGTTGATTTGACCGCGAAATAGCACGATGAACTCACCGCCGAAATCATAGGCGCGAAAGCCCGGCCAAAAAGCCAAAAGGCATGGCAAATAACATAAAAAAATTACAAGTGCTATGAGAAAAAAAGACTTTTTATTATCGGTGAAAAATTTCCACTCTTTTATTTCTTCATTTTGCTCTTTTTTTTTTGAATAATCATCTACGAGGTTAAAGAGCGAAATAAAGATTAAGGAAAAGACCTTATAAAGACCAAGAGCGATGATTACATATTTTATTAAAGCCCAACCGCCTGATTTGAAAATGGGGTTAAATGTATCATTAATCGCCAAGCTATGCCCCAGCACTGCAAGAATGGCAAGAATAATTGAAATCGGAATTGTGAATGCTAATATGCGACGACTGCTCGGAGCGATTCTCTTGATAAAATAAACCAAAACAAAGAATAAAGGAATATTTAAAAAAGTGTTATATCTTAGTATTTCCGATTGGTCGAAAAGATAATAATTTATTGCAAAAACTGCCAATAACGCCAATCCATAAATCTTGATTTGCTTGAATATAGGTGCAAATTTTTTCATGTGAATTCCTTTCAATAGTTATATTACCTTCTAATTGCTCAATGTCAAGATTTTCTACGCCGAAAAGTCAACCACAATAAATATAAAAGTGCAGGATATGTGATAAGCCGCGCCGCAGTTTGGATAAATGTCGGAACATATCTAACAATCAACTCGCCCGATTGCCCGAAATCTGAGCTAACAGTAACAAGTGCCATGTTGCTCCTGCCTATCGGCACTCTTTTGCCGTTGTACCAAGCCTTATATCCTTTATAGTAAATAATAGGCATTATAATTGTTGTTTCGCCGGCATTACTAATTTGTGCCTTATGCCCCCACTTGCCAAGCTTTGTTGCATATTGTTCATCGGTATGCTGGTTCACAGCAAAGTTATCTCCATAAGCATATCTACCCGAGGCTTCCCTGCTGCCGGTGTATTTGAATATGTCAACCGGCAAGAACTCACCCGCAAGAGTGTTGGGCGTGCCCCTGCCGTCTTCACTAAAAGTTCCTCTGAATTCCCAAAATTGATAAGAGTGCTGCCGAAACATATCTTTAAGAGGGTAAATTGTAAGCGCACTATTAACAACCAGTGCCAAGATAATAATAAGCTGAAAATGTTTTGGTTTAATGAATTTAAGCGGGTAACAAGCGGGAATGCAAGCCAACGGCAAGATAATCAACCAAAACCTATAAGGGAATTGAACGAACCCAAAAAGCTTAAATAGAATGCCGCCGTCATCCCAGTTAAAAGCCTGAGAGGCGAAGAGGTAAAAACCTATTGCCAATAACCAACAATGGATAAAAAACTTCTCTTTTTCTTTTTTGAAAAAAACACTAACGAAAGCAAGCATTAAAACACCGAGCCCAATTCCTACCCCATAATATGTGGCTCGATTGCCCATATAATTATTAAAAAAACCGGTAAGCCTGAGGCTTAAATCATTGCCGTTACTCCATGGATTTGGTATGTTGAGCTTTTGAACGGAGAGTTGCTCCAAATAGGGCAGCGCAAAACTAAGCGAAACTAGTGCACAGAACGCACTTCCGATTAACACTGCATTTCTAGTGCTCTTATCGAGAATGCTACTTTTAATATTAATAATAAGAAAAACAGCAAAAGCCATAACCATAAAAACAGCAGAAAGAGTGTGCGAATTCAGCACGCAGAAAAATGATATCGGCAGCCAATACCACCGCTTGCCATCTTCATAGAAAATATTATAAATTGCATAAATAAATAGCGGAAAGAATGTTATCGCCTGCACTTCGCCGATGGCAAAGCGGTGATAAATATCGCCCAAGCGATAAGTGGCGAATGTGTAGATAATGGCAAAACAAATCGCGGCAAAATCACTTTTTAGCATTTTCTTGCCGGTTAAATAGCAAATCGCAAGAGTGGCAAAAGTTAGTAAAAAAACGAAAATCTTATATGAAAACATGGCATTTAACCCAAGAGCAATTAGCGCCGCCGGAATTGTCAGAAAAAATTGAGGATAAAAAAGCGCAAAAGACATACCAAAGCCATTATTAAAATATCTTGCAACATCAAAAGGAATATTAAAATATTTTAAGTCCATTGCCAAAGCCAAAAGCCGTGGTGCATGATAATAAACATCATCGCCTCTGCCCAAGCCGCCGCCCTGCACATAATAATTGTTCAAATAAGGCAGGCAAGCAAGAATAGCAAGTGCTATTCCGAAAGAGACAAGAAGAATAATCTTCAAAGTTTTGTTCATGATGGTATTATCTAATTATGGCGGGATGAATGTCAAGCATTTTCCTTCCAATCATTGACAATGCTTTTTATATTTATTAGCTTTTAATTGTTGGGGTTAATAAAGGAGTTTTTATGAAAAAGAACATAATCCATGCAAGCTTATCTTTTTTTATTCTTTGCGGGATTAATTACTATTTCTTCCCAATGGCAGATAAATTGGTGCCGGATTATGGCGTTAATGTTAGCGGAACCAACTCGATTTTCAACATTGTTTTGTTTCTTGCAATTTGGTATGGAATAAAGAAAGCTCCTAAAATCGCGAGGCGTGCCAAGGCTTTTATATTTTCAATCGCAGGATTTCTTGCTATTTCGCAAAGCATAGGCAATATTTTGGTTAAAAAGAATAACTTAACGCTTTGGGGCTTGGAGCATTTAACATTTGCGTTTATGCTTATCGGCCTTTTCTTTTTGTTTAACTATATTTTAGTCTATCTTTTTCACTGGCTTGATAATTATAAGCAAAAAGAAAAAAAAGAAAAAATATGGTGGTTTTTCACCGATAACGCAAAATCATTCTGGCTTGTTTTTTTAGCGTTCGCTATTTGCTATTTGCCCTACATAATTACCTACTGGAAGGGAATTGGCGGCCACGACCTTAGAATCTCTATCATCCCACAAATAGAAAGCGGAAATTATTCAGCACATCATCCTTTGATTTATACTTTGTTCATCAAGATTTTTTATGATATTGGTGAAAAATTTAATTTCTATTTTGTACCGGTTTTTGAATGGGTGCAAATCCTGTTATGTTGCCTGACTTTTTCATATTTAATTTATTTTCTGGCGCAAATTAAGATTCTAAAATGGCAAAGAATTGTTATTTTTCTATTCCTTCTCCTGAATCCATTTTTGCATATTTTTGCGCCTGCGCCAACCAAAGATGTAATGTTTACTTGGGCATGTATTCTGCTTTTTATCGAAATCTATAAGCTGGCAAGTGATTCTACAATATACCTCGCGAAAAAAATGAATATCAAAATAATTCTGATTGCATTTTTCTTTGTTATTTCAAGAAATAACGGTTGGCATTCATTTTTAATATCAGCGCCATTTTTGATTTTTGTTTTTAGAAAGCATTGGCTTAAAATGACTACAATTATTTTGTCAGTCATCATACTTGCGCAAGCCGTGAACTATTTGCAATTTGATGTTTTTAAAGTTGGCAAATCTCGTGACGGTGAGTCTTACTCACCCATTTTGCAACAAATGCGAAAAGTTTATTTAGTTCATGAGGATGATTTGAGCCAAGAAGAAATTGAAGCTCTCGGTGCGATTTTCAAGCTGGAAGACCGAAGATATTCCGATACTATTAATGATTTTTCTAAAAGAGTTGATATATTTAACGGGGCCATATTTAAAAGTAATTCTTCCGAATATATCAAGCTATGGGCAAATTTAGGCTACAGGTTTCCGCTGACATATATTGCAGCTTTTCTTAACACCAATCTGCCATTATGGTATTTAGATAGCCCTGTTCCGCGTTATAGCCATGATGGCGGAGGTTATTTTCATATTGAGCCGATAAACGGTAATCGCTCGGGATTTCCTTTCGTCAATATTGCAAAAACTTATAGCAAAATTAACAAAAACATAGAAGCAAGCAATATTCCCTTGGTTTCAAATTTAACTTCCTTTACTGTTTCAATAATGGCGATGCTTCTTGTTATGTTGCTACTGATATATAGAAAATCAAAAATCTGGGTAGTGATGCTTCCCTTGGCTGTATATTGGTTTACTAATCTATTCGGGCCTGTTGCATTTGCAAGATATTTAATGCCGTATGTTATCCTTGCGCTGCCTTCTGTTGCAATATTGCTTGACGAATTCAAAAAAGGAGGCTCGAATTGAAAAAGAACATAATCACATCTTTGATTTCTATTGCTATCCTCTGCGGAATTAACTTTTTCCTGTTTCCGCTGGCCGATAAACTAACTGAAGCTTATGGAGTTAATGTTTTTGGAATTAATAGCTTTTTGAACATTTTCTTGTTGATTGTGATTTGGAAAGCGGTAGATAAAATGCCAAAGCTTGCGGGGCGTGCCAAAAGTTTTGCAATTTGGATAGCCGCATTCTTAGCATTATCGCAAACAATAGGCAATATTTTAATCAAAAGATATAGCTTGGTTATTTGGAATTGGGAATTCTTAGTATATTCACTAATGCTGGCCGGGCTATTCTTATTATTTTATTTAATCCTCACCCATGTTTTCCACTATATAGATAATCACAAATATAAGGAAGAAGAAGAGAACCGTTGGTGGTTTTTCACCGATAATGCAAGGTCATTTTGGCTCATAACACTTGTGTTATTTCTTTGTTATCTGCCTTTTTTTCTTTCGTTTTGGCCGGGATTTGTAAGTGTAGATTTTAAGGGTGGGCCAACAAGGCATATTGACCAAATTACTTCCGGGAATTATAATACATGGCTACCAATATTATACACTTTCTTTATAGAATTTTTTTATCGGCTCGGAAAGATTTATGAATTTAATTATCTGCCGGCATTTGAGATAACTCAAATTCTGCTTTGGTGCTTAACTTTCTCATATTTGATACATTTTTTGGCAAGAATCAAAGTTGCCAGGTGGCAGAGAATCATGGTTTTCATATTCATTGCGCTGAATCCATTCTTGCATATTTTTGCGCCAATGCCGGCTAAAGATGTTATGTTTACGCTTGTTTCCGTCCTGCTTTTTATTGAAACCTGCAAGTTAGCTAATGCTACCGGTGAGTATTTATCAAAAGTATGGAACATGGCAAAACTCATTGGACTGTTATTTCTATTCGCGGCGCTTCGAAGCAATGCTCACATAGCATTTTTCGTATCAATTCCTTTTTTGCTTTTTGCACTGAGGCATTATTGGAAAAGGATTTCGGTAGTTTTAATCTCAGTAATTATCTTGCTGCAGGCTTTATCATTTTTTCAGTATAATATTCTTAATGCAGGCCGTGCGCTTGATGCCGATGCTTTGTCGCCTATCTTGCAGCAAATGAGGAAAGTCTATTTTTCAGAAAAAGAGAAATTAACGGAAGAAGATATAGAGTTGCTTGACGAAATCTTCCATTTGGATTACACAACATTCAGCCACACCAACAATGATTTTTCAAAGCTTAAAATCTCATTTAAGAAAGATGTTTTTGATGAAAATCCTATGCGATATATGTTATTATGGGCAAAGCTTGGAATAAGATTTCCATTGCAATACACAGCTTCATTCCTAAACACAAATTTATCTTTGTGGTATTTAGATGCACCAACTCCGCGATACAACTGGTCGGGGCAAGGTTATTTGATGATGGAGCCAAGCGCAAATGTAACGGTGTGGTCGCTGCTTGGCGACACAAAGAAACTTCCTCTCAATTTTATTGCAAAAGCATATATCCATCTCAACCGCAATATTGTTGCCAGCAATATTCCTATCATATCATTCTTAACTTCATATTCATTTGCTATAATGACAATGCTGCTAATAATGGTGCTGATGATATATAAAAGATCAAAGGTATATGTGGCTTTCATCCCCTTAATCGTTTATTTGGCCACTTGTTTTTTTGCGCCGGTGGTTTATGCAAGATATCTTATGCCGTATGTCGTTCTTGCTATTCCTTCGATTGTTATATTCCTTCAAATACTAAAACAAAAGGATAACTTATGAAAAAAAAGATAATTGTTAGCTTAGTTTCTTTTGTAATTCTTTGTGGAATTAATTACTTTTTATTTCCATTGGCTGACAAACTAAATGAAAGCTTCGGTGTTAATGTTTTAGGAATAAATAGCTTTCTAAATATTATTCTTTATTATGTGCTTTGGAAAACAGTTAACAACGCGCCGAAGATAGTGGGGCGCGCTAATATTTTTGCAATATCTATTGCAGCTTTACTTGCTATTTCACAGAGCGTTGGTAATCTTTTGATTAAGCGCAACAGCTTATTGATTTGGAATTGGGAATATCTTGGGTTTTCTCTGATGCTTATCGGATTATTCTTTATTTTTTATTATGCTTTATCTTATGTTTTAAATTGGATGGATAATTATAAGGCAAAAGAAAAAGAAGAAGAAAAATGGTGGTTTTTTACTGATAACGCAAGATCCTTTTGGCTTGTTGCAATAGCATTATTTATTTGTTATCTGCCATTTTTTATTTCTATTTGGCCGGGGCTTAAAGGTTGGGATTTTAATAACGGCCCTCACTCGCTCATGTATCAAGTCACAACCGGTGAATATAACGCATGGCATCCTATCGCTTATACGCTGTTCTTTGAACTGTTCTATAAAATAGGAAAAGTTTTAGATTTTAATTTCCTTCCGCTTTTTGAAATAACACAAATCCTGCTTTGTTGCTTAACATTCTCTTATTTGATTTACTTTTTAGCAAAAATCAGAATTCCTAAATGGCAGAGAATAATTATTTTCTTTTTTCTCGCACTAAACCCATTTTTGCATATGTTCGCTCCGGCACCGACAAAAGATGTTTTATTTATGATAGCTTGTATTTTGCTTTTCATAGAAATGTATAAAATGGCATACGACGGTGATTATTTTTCTAAGAAAACAAGCGTTTTCAAAATCATACCGGTTTTATTTTTATTCACCGTAAGCAGAAATAACGCATGGTATTCATTTTTGATTACTATTCCTTTTTTACTCTTTGTATTAAGGGCACATTGGATAAAGCTTTCCATGGTTTTTTTAACAGTTATTATTCTTTTCCAGGGCTTTAATTTCT
>WRBX01000013.1 GCA_009784335.1 Oscillospiraceae bacterium | reverse complement strand
GGCAATAGGTTGAAAATCATTAGCAGCGAATTTAAGTGCGCAAACACCCATAATATTTCGCTCGCGGAGCTTGAAAAAGCTGTATTGCCGCTTGGAAATTTTGCTAAAATCACTAATATTAAAAGCGATATAAAGCATAAAAGCAAGTTTGATAGCGGCCCGGCGATTGAAACCAGCATGCCATCTCGCTTTGGCTTGCGAAAATTTTGCGGGTTCACCATCACAGGATTAGCCCAGCCGATTGGCAGAAGCAGCATAGCAAGCGTGCCCATTTTAGTCAAATGCACTTTGGGGTTAAGCGATATGCGCCCCATATGTTTGGCTGTCGGATCGCCCAATTTATACGCTGCCCATGCATGCGCCACTTCATGAACGGTTGCGGAAAAAATCAACACTACAAGGTAGAGCAGGCAGGTTAGTAATGGGGTGCCGTTTAGGTATAGAAATAGCATAAAGTCTCCAATTTGAAATTAGAAGTTAGGAGTGAGAAGCTTTTCATTTCTAACTCCTAACTTCTGACTGCTCACTTATCAAGCATTCCAATATCCTCATAACTCTCCCTCTTTATGAGCACTCTCGATTGACCATCCTTAACAATAACCACCGGCGGGCGGGGGATGCGGTTGTAGTTCGACGCCATGGAATAATTATAGGCGCCGGTGCACTGAATCACTATTAAATCTTCGCTTTCAACCTTCGGCAACTTGCAGTTTTCCGCGATTATATCGCCGCTTTCGCAGCACTTGCCTGCGATGGTGACGAGTTCGGTTTTTCTGTCAAGCGGGTCATGAACGCGAAGCGCCGTATATTCGCTGCCATAGAGCGCAAAGCGCGGATTATCACCCATGCCGCCGTCGACACTGATATATTTGCGATGCCCGGGGATATCTTTAATCGCGCCCACGGTGTAGGCCGTGAGCCCTGCATCGCCGACGATTGCGCGCCCCGGCTCCAAAATCAGCTTAGGCAACGGTAATTCGTAATCTTTGAAAATGCCGGCAACGCTTTGGCATATATGCGCGGCGAAATCTTTTATTGTCATCGGCTTGTCGGCCTCGACATATTTAATGCCCTGCCCGCCGCCGAGATTTAGTTCCCTCGTGTTGATATCCAGCTCATCTTTGAGCTTGCGCGCCAGCTCAGCAAGCCGCGAGATTGCAATCGTAAACCCTTCGGTTTCAAAAACCTGCGAGCCGATATGGCAATGCATGCCCAAAAATTTAATGTTTGCCATATCTTTTGCCACTTTGAAAAGATTATATGCCTCGTCGCCCAAAAGGCTCACGCCAAACTTGCAATCTTCCTGCCCTGTTTGGATAAATTCATGGGTGTGAACCTCAACGCCCGGCTTGATGCGAATCAAAATGTTGGCGATTTTTCCCATTTCATCGGCCACGCGGTTTATAAGCTTCAAATCATATTCGCCGTCGACCACAAAAGAATAAATGCCATGCTCCATCGCCAGCTCGATTTCATTTTCACTTTTGTTGTTACCATGGAACACCAGTTTTTCGCCTGGCATATCAGCCAAATTCGCGGTGTAGAGCTCGCCGCCGCTCACAATATCGGCGCCCAACCCCTCACTCTCGATAATCGGATAAATGCCTTTGCAGCAAAAAGCCTTTGAAGCGTATAGAATTTGGCTCTCGCCCGGGTAGTTTTCTTTGAGCGCGCGCACATATTCACGGCAGTTTTCGCGGATTTTATCTTCGTCCATTATATAGAGCGGCGTGCCAAACTTGCGCACAAGCGAAGAGATTTTAACGCCGCCGATGGCTAAGCGGTTTTCCATCACACTCAAATTGTTCATTACAAAAGGCATATTATCCTCCTTTTTTATTGCTTAACGAATAAGTAATAACGCATAACGAATAACTATGGTAGAAATTCGTTATAACTTATTCGTTATTCGTTTTTTTAAAACTTCTTCCTGCCAAAGAAATATGATGTCACACAACCGATTGCAAAAGTGATTACACTAATTGTAATCAAAATTGTGTTCACTCCGCTTTGGTAAACTATGTCGTTTCTGAAAAGTGCATAAATCGAGCCGATTAATAGGCCGAGAATTATAGAATAAATCACTTTGTGATGATTTTCGAGAAGATTTTCAATCAGCCGAACCATTAGCAGCCCGCCAATTATTATGCCGAGGCCTAAAGGACCTGCGACTTTAACAATATCAAGCAAAAGCGGTGTATTAGATGGATTTAACAAATAGGTGCTCACCGCTGAAATCGTTGCGGTAGCAACGGGGTAAACGCCCAGCAGGAGCAGAACGAACGAGCCGCTGATGCCCGGGATAACAAGAGCTGCGGCGGCCACCATGCCGGCACCGACAAGAAATAACATATTAAGCCAACCCAAACCTGCAATAAATGCGTCAACATCGCCTATTGAGAGCCCTTCTACATGAGAGATGCAAACAAGAATAAGGATGGGTATTCCAATTAGAAAAAATTCTTTCAGCTTAATTCTGTGATGGTCTGCGTTTATCACTTTGCCATAAATCAGCGGAATTATGCCAACAATAAGGCCGATGAAGAAAATCATAGTCGGCAGCGAAAAATGTGTTAGCAAATAATTGATTATCTTGCCAAACAATAAAATTCCGAAAACCATGCCAATCGCAAGCGGCACTAAAAACTTCAATGAACTTTTTGTATCTTTCTTGAAATTGTTAATGCTATGAATCAATTTGTCGTAAAATCCCAATATAATCGCGATTGTGCCGCCGCTTACCCCGGGCACTGTCTCCACTATTCCAAATGCCATACCATTAAAAAAGTTTTTAATATGCTTAATCATTTTATCTCCTTTGGTCTATGTAATCTTAATGTTTCATGTATAAATAAAAATGTCAATTATATTATCAACATCGCATCGCCAAAGCTAAAAAATCTGTATTCTTCCTTAATTGCTTCATCATAGGCATTAAGGATTTTTTCTCTGCTTGCAAAAGCCGAGACAAGCATTAACAGAGTAGATTTTGGCAGGTGGAAGTTGGTTATTAGGCAATCGGCGATTCGGAAGTTATAGGGCGGGTGGATGAATATATTGGTTTCGCCGGAGCAAGCTTTGAGTTTTTTTAACGAATAAGGAATAAGTAATAACGAATAACGATTGTAGATTTTCTGCGAAAATCTTTTGAATTTAATACTAAAATTTGAAAGCGTTAGCTTTCTACCATAGTTATTCGTTATTCGTTTTTCGTTATTCGTTTGTGCGAGTGTTTCTAACACTCGCACAACTGTGGTACCGCAAGCAATTATGCGACCAGTGCAATTGTTGATAATATCGGCATTTTTTTCATCGAGGGAGAACCATTCTGAGTGCATTTGGTGCTTCTCGATGGCATCGTTGATAACGGGGCGGAAGGTGCCAAGGCCAACATGAAGGGTGAGCTCGGCGACTTGAATGCCCTTTTCTTTCGCTTTATTGAGAAGCCCCGGTGTCCAATGCAAGCCGGCAGTGGGGGCAGCGGCAGAACCTTCTTCTTTTGAATAAACTGTTTGATATCGCTCGCTATCCTGCAGTTTTTCTTTTATGTAGGGCGGAAGGGGCATCTCGCCGAGACCGGCAAGAACTTCTTCCCATATTCCTTCATAAAAAAACTCGATTAGGCGATTTCCATTAGCCATTATCTTAATAATTTTAGCACACAGGTGGCTATCGCCACACACAGATGCGCTTCGCGCATGCACAGATTCACACAGATTTTTAATATTTTTTTTATCTGTGTTAATCTGTTTAATCTGTGTGTTGCCGCAGGCAACCTGTGTGCCAAAAAGAATTTCTACCCCAAGGCTTAGCCCTTTGCCGATACATTCCCAAATATTTCCATCTGCTCTTTTTAATAATAGCACTTCAGCGGCGCCGCCGGTGGGTTTTCTGCCGACAAGGCGAGCGGGGATAACGCGGGTGTTGTTCAAAACAAGGCAATCGCCGGGGTTTAGGTAATCCAAGATATCAGAAAAATGACGATGAGTAACTTCGCCGGTTTTTTTATCGAGAACCAAAAGCCGCGATGAGCTTCTATCGGGCAGAGGGGTTTGTGCGATGAGCTCTTCGGGTAAAGTGTAATCAAAATCACTTGTTTTTAGCATTGATATCCGTCCTTTTGTCAATAATATTTATTAGGCGAATAAAATGCAAATATTGTTGACAAAGTTTTATTCTTGCACATATTATGTAAACGATTGTATTTTCTAATTTCACACATGGGCAGAAAAAGAATAATATAGTGACTAGTGATTAGTGGCTAGTGACTAGTGAGAATTTCTAGCCACTAACCACTAACCACTAACCACTAGTATACATAGGAGATGAGTTTTACTTGGAGAAACTTGCGATAATTGGCGGCAAGCGCCTTGCGGGCGAGGTTGAAATTAGCGGCATGAAAAATTCGGCTGTGGCGGTTATTCCGGCGGCCGTATTGGTTGACGGAATTGCAATAATTGACAATCTGCCCAACATAAAAGATGTTGATGTGATTCTTGATATTCTGCACGATTTAGGAGCAGGAATTGAGAAGATAACGCCCAACAAAGTGAAGATTGACGGCAGAACTCTTGTTTCAAAACAGCCGTCATTTGAGCTTGCGGGCAAAATGCGTGCTTCCTATTATCTAATCGGCTCATTGCTGGGGCGATTTCATGAAGCATGCGTGCCAATGCCGGGTGGTTGCCTGCTGGGGCCAAGGCCGATTGACCAGCATATAAAGGGATTTCGTAGCCTGGGAGCTATCGCTGAAATTCATAATGGCGTGGTAGATGCAAAGGCGGAAAACTTATTCGGTAATAATATTTATCTTGATGTGGTCAGCGTAGGAGCAACATTGAATGTGATGTTTGCCGCCGTTCTGGCCAGCGGAACTACCCGAATTGAAAATGCGGCAAAAGAACCGCATGTGGTGGATGTTGCCAATTTCCTAAATTGCATGGGCGCCGATATTAAGGGCGCAGGCACAGATGTAATTCGTGTCAATGGAGTGGAAAAACTCGGCGGCGGTGAATATGCCATTATTCCCGACCAAATTGAAGCCGGCACTTTTATGATTGCAGCAGCAGCGACCGGCGGTGATATTATTGTTAAAAATGTTATTCCGCGGCACTTGGAGCCGCTATCTGCAAAGCTTGCAGAGTGCGGTGTGGAAATAGATGAATATGATGACAGTGTGCGCGTTAAGGCTAGCCATAAGCTATCCGGCACCAATATAAAAACTTTGCCGTATCCCGGTTTCCCAACCGATTTGCAACCGCAAATAGTAGCTCTTCTAAGCATTTGCGAGGGAGTTAGCGTTGTTACCGAAAGCGTTTTCGATAATCGTTTTCAATATGTGGATGAGATTAAAAAAATGGGCGCGAATATTAAAACCGACGGTCATTCCGCAATAATTCAAGGGGTAAACCGCCTAACGGGCGCATCGGTTAGGGTTACTGATTTGCGTGCAGGCGCGGCGCTGGCGATTGCCGGGCTGGTTGCTCACGGGCGCACGGAGCTTTCAAACATTCAATATATTGATAGAGGTTATGTTGGATTCGAGGAGAAGTTAAAGGGCTTGGGCGCACAAATTGCGAGAATAGAAAGTGGCGAGGCGGAGGTTGTGCCTCAATCAAATGTGAGTTGTACGATAAATTAGTGGCTAGTGACTAGTGGTTAGTGATTAGAAAAAACTAGTCACTAGCCACTAACCACTAATTACTAGGAGAAATTATGAAATTCTGCACATTATCATCCGGTTCTTCCGGAAATTCCGCATATTTAGAGCATGGGGGGACAAGCCTCTTAATTGATTGCGGGCTTTCGGGGAGGCATATCGAGAGCTGCATTGAGTCTATCGGCGCACGGCCGGATGCGATAAATTACATATTAATCACGCATGAGCATATTGACCATATTCGCGGCGCCGGCGTTTTTTCGCGCAAATATGGTGTGCCGATTTATGCATCAAGCAAAACATGGGACTGGATTCTAAAACGCGATGCCATTGGAGCCATTGCGCCTTCAAATATTCGCACATTTGAAACCGGCGAAGAGATTTATCTTGATAATATCAGAGCAAAAGCTTTCAAAACGCCGCATGATGCCGTGGATTCGCATGGATTTAGGTTTGAGTGCGATGGCAAAATCGCGGTTATTGCCACCGATGTTGGGCATATAACGGAAGAGATAGAAGAGCATATTCTAACCTGTGATGTGGCGATTTTCGAAGCCAATCATGATGAGAAAATGCTAATCGACGGAGAGTATCCCGAATATCTCAAGGCGAGGATTTTGAGCGACTATGGGCATTTGCCCAATCGCATTTCTGCGCAAATAGCCTCTAAAATGATAGAAAACGGCACTAAGCATTTGATTCTAAGCCATCTTTCAAAAGAGAACAACACGCCCGATAAGGTAAAAAAAGAAATGCTAAAAGTGATTACAAAAATAGGTGCAAAAGAAGGTGCGGATTTCACATATCAAATCGCACCAAGGATGGAGCCTTGCGAAGTGGTGGCCGTTTAAGGAGCAATAGCGCCCAATGAAAAAGCATATGAAGCAAGCATTAAAAGAAACATTTAAATATGTCGCTTGGTTTGCCGGCATTTTAGTTGGCGTGATACTTTTATTGACACTTGTTTCGGCTATTCCGCAATCGGCAATCAAAAACAATGTTGAAAAATCTGCGATTTATATGCAAGAAATAGGCGACAGGCCGGAAATCCGCGATAATGAAAAATGGGTTTTGGATATTGTTACTGATGTCAATATGATTAACATAGCTTATTATCTAAATTCTTATGACGCTTTTAGGGCAGGTTTGTGGGGCAAGTATTACAACAACCCGGCGCCTTGTTTTGCCTATGCTCTTCATGAGGCTATTACTGAAGGATATGCGCCGAATAAGATATATCCCAGATATTGGCATGGATATCTTGTTTTCTTGAAACCGGCTTTGATGATTTTTAGCTATGGCGGCCTCAGAATTATGATGCATATCCTATTTTATGCTCTTTTTGCTACTATTCTTTACCTACTTTATAAGCGAATTAATTGGAAGGCATCTTTGGCGTTTTTCGTAACAATGACAGCTTCAACCTTTTGGCTCTTGCCGCTAAATATGCAATATGTAAATGTATATTTTATTCTGTTTTTCAGCTTAACTTGGCTATTATGGAAGCAGCGAGAGGTTACGCCTTTGCCGTTTATGATTATCGGTATGCTTACAAGTTTTTTTGACCTTTTAACAGCGCCGGGCATAACTTTTGTGATATTCGCCACTGTTGCTGTTGCATTGCAGAAAGAGCAGAGCATTTGGAAGCAGCTGCTAAATTTTCTAATGTGGGGAACTGCTTGGTCTGTTGGTTATTTAGCGTTTTGGGCATGCAAATGGATTATAGCCGACCATGTTTTCAATAACGGAACTTTTCAAGATGCAAAAGGCGTGATTAAATATCGCACCAATATGGCGCATAATCAAAAACCGATTATCCAAGTTTTGAAAGTGAATGCCGGCTTTATTTTTTATAAATGGTGGACTCCTATTTATGCCGCGGTTGCAATATTTATGGCGGCGATGTGGAATAGGGTGAAAGGGATAGGCGTTTGGCCTTTTGCTGTTTTATTGACATTAGTGCCGCCGGCATGGATAATAATCACAAAGTCGCATGCGCAAATTCATGATATTTTCACTTATCGCACATTGGCAGCCGGATTTATGCCGTTTTTACTGCCGTTTTTCTACGAAAAAACAAGTGAAGATGTGATTAGCGGCGTCACTGACCACTAGCCAATAATCACTATAAAAAAGGACTGAAAGGAGTTTTATTATGTCTAAAAAAATTGCAATGCTTATTCCTTGTTATAACGAGGAGAAAACCATTAAGCAGGTGGTGGAGGACACTAAGCGGATTATTCCCGAGGCCGATATTTATGTCTACGATAATAATTCCAAGGATAAAACCGCCGAAATTGCCGCAGCAGCAGGAGCGATTGTTATCCGCGAGCGCAAGCAGGGCAAGGGGTTTGTGGTGCGCTCGATGTTCCAAGATATCGATGCCGATGCCTACATTATGGTTGATGGCGACGATACTTACCCCCTCGATAATGTGCCCGAGATGTTGAAGTTGGTGCTTGAGGAGAAGGCAGATATGGTGGTGGGCGACAGGCTTTCATCTACTTATTTCACCGAGAACAAGCGGCGTTTTCATAATTCAGGAAATAAAATTGTTCGCTGGCTGATTAACAAGCTGTTTAAGAGCAATGTGCGTGATATCATGACGGGGCTTCGCGTGTTTTCTAAGCGATTTGTGAAAACCTTCCCGGTGATTTCCAACGGCTTTGAGATTGAAACCGAGATGACGATTCATGCCGTGGATAAGCGGCTAAATGTGGAGACAGTGCTGGTTACTTATCAGGATAGGCCGGAGGGCTCCGAGAGCAAGCTTTCGACGATTTCCGACGGCACAAAGGTGCTGCGCACGATATTCAGGCTTTATAAAAATTATCGGCCGCTTGCGTTTTTTGGCATTATATCAGCGGCATTGTTCGTTGTTGCGCTTTGCTTTATGATTCCGGTGTTTATAACATTTTGGCAAACGGGCGAGGTGCCAAAGGTGCCAACCCTAATCGGCAGTTGCTTTATTATGCTGATGGGCGTGCAATCGCTGTTTAGCGGCTGGATTCTGGATGTGCTGGTGAATCAGCAACGGAAAGATTTTGAGATGAGATTGATAGGGCATTAGAAAGAAGAAAAATGAAAGATCAATTTGTTTTTTTTGAAAATGCTAAACCTTTTGTTAAATGGGTTGGTGGGAAAACGCAAGTTTTAGATAAAATTCGCACCAATTACCCAGAGAGGTTGGGGCAAACAATAAATAAATATGCCGAGCCTTTTGTTGGCGGCGGGGCGGTTCTTTTTGATATTCTCAATAATTATGATTTAGATGAAGTCTATATAAGCGATATCAATTTTTCTTTAATAGCGGCATATCTTGAAATTCGCGACAATGCGGACGAAATAATCGAAAGATTATATTTGCTTGAAACAAAGTATTTATCACTATCTGTTATTATGCAAAAAGAGTTTTATTATGCGCAAAGAAGGCGATATAACGAATTGAACAAAACAAGAAATAACCAAGCTGAAATTGCCTCGCTTTTTATTTTCTTGAATAAGACTTGCTTTAACGGGTTATATCGTGTTAACGGCAACAATGAATTTAATGTTCCGATGGGTAGCTATGATAACCCAAAACTTTGTGATTCTGCTAATCTTTATGCCGTTTCAAAAAAGTTGCAAAATGTGCAAATTGTGAATGCTGATTATAAAGGCTCGCTTAATTTTATTGACGAGAGAACTTTTGTATATTTTGATCCGCCTTATCGTCCGCTTACAAAAACCGCAAGTTTTACCAGTTACTCAAAAGAGAGTTTTGATGATATATCGCAAAGAGAATTAGCACATTATGTTGATATTATTAGCCAAAAAGGTGCGGCAATATTGTTAAGCAATTCTGATCCAAAAAATACAAATGAGGAAGATAATTTTTTTGACGAGTTGTATGACAGCCATAACATAAAAAGAATCAGAGCAAATCGGATGATAAACTCGGACAGTGGGAAGAGAGGCAAAATAAGCGAGTTATTGATAAGTAACTTTTAGGAGTAAGCGATGATAAAAGGTGGCATTGGCGGCGGCAACACAAAAACGGGATTAATTTTTGAAGGAAAAACCGATCTTTCAACTTTCATTTCTATGCAGAATGGTTACGAAGTCAAAAATCATGATGTTTTCTACAAAGGAAAGAAGGTGGCAAGTGTTTACAAATGGAACGATTTTTATAGGTTTCTCAAAGAGAACGGAGTGGTGTGGAAAGATGTATTGACCAAACAGCTACGACCCGACGAAGCGATTTTTGTGATATTAGAGAATACTATGTTCATAATTGAAAAGAAATTTCAGAAAGTAGAGGGGAGCGTTGATGAGAAATTGCAGACTTGCGATTTTAAGAAAAAACAATATCAAAAACTGCTTTCGAGGTTGAATATTGATGTTGAATATGTTTATCTATTGTGCGATTGGTTTTTAAAGCCAAAATACAAAGATGTTTTAGATTACATAATTAGCGTGGGTTGCCACTATTATTTTGAGTGTATTCCTCTAACAAAATTTGGGTTGCCTATGCCAAGGAAATAATATGCAAGTTTTATTTACCAAAGAGCAAATTGCAAAGCGAGTGCGCGAAATCGCGGGGGAAATCAGCCGCAAGTATGCGGGGCGGCCGCTCACTTTGGTTGGCGTACTGCGAGGCGGCGCGCCTTTTTTGGTTGATTTAATGCGTGAGTTAAAGTGCGGGCCGCCCGGGACGGCGGCCCCTACTATAGATGTTGAAATCGATTTTATTTCGGTGGGTAGCTATGGCGCGGCGCAGGAGAGCAGCGGCGTGGTGACGATTCACAAAGATTTAACCGGCGATATTAGCGGGCGAAATGTGATAATTGTCGACGATATTTGCGATAGCGGCCGCCCGATTGCCAAGTTGAAGAAAATGTTTGAAAGGATGGCAGCAAGCGGCGCGCCCGAGGCAGCGCCCCCTACATGCGAAGTCGCGGTGGTTTTATCCAAGCCCTCCCGCCGAGTGGTAGATGTGG
>WRBX01000012.1 GCA_009784335.1 Oscillospiraceae bacterium | reverse complement strand
GAATGCGTGGTTTGGGGCGGGCTTTAGCAATAAAAAAAGATGGGGCATTTTCGCACCATCTTTTGATTATTTATTGTGGTAAAAAGCCTTTATCTTTCATTTTATTTTTATCCATTACTTTTTCATATTCATTTTTCATTTCATAATACATATCGAACATTACTTTATTGGTTGCTTTATCTGCTTCTTTGGCAAATTCTTTCATGTTGATACTCTTATTGCCGCCGCTTACTAAAATTATGTATGGATCTTTTGGAAACTCATCAAGACCGCGCAGCCAACTTGGATCCAAAACTTCTAACTTATATACTTTGCCAGTTTTTGAAGGTGAAAAAGCCAATCCATTAGAGCCTAATTCGAAAGCTGCACCTGACGGTAATTGACTGCCATTCAAAAGCGGATGCGCGAGTTCTTCGGCAAAAGTTGTAATCATTTCTTTTGCACGAGCATGATAGTCGATATCCAGTTGTTCTCGTTGCTTTGCTTCTTTTAGCGGAATGCTTGGTTTTTTTATGATTCCTTGTTCATAGCAATAATCACATAAGTCATCTACTATTTCAAAAGTTTCATTGGTTAATTCAGGTATGCATCCGCCATTATCTTTTGATGAAAACAAACTATACTCTTTTTCTAATTTTGAACTTAAACCCTCAAGATAAGATATACGATCTGCTTTTCCTTCTGTGTAATAAACAAATCCTTTGATAGTTTTTTCTATGCGGGTTGCATTTTCCGGCAGCCCACCAGTTTTGATAATTTCGTTTATTGCCTTTAGTTTTTCCCACATTTCTTTTTCATTCGTAATTTTAGACATAAAAAATCTCCCCTTTGTTTTTAACTAAAAAGAATGTATCATAGATGGCGTGAGGTTGTCAAGAATTTGCAAAAATTTCATCAACAAACCGGTGGGGGTTGAAGGGGGCGAGGTCGGTGATGGATTCGCCGGTGCCGACAAAGCGGACGGGGATGGATTGCTCATGGGCGATGGATATTACGGCGCCGCCTTTTGCGGTGGAATCGAGTTTGGTGAGGATGATGCCGGCGATTCCGGCTCCAGTAGGCAGTTGACAGTTGACAGTTGACAGTGGTGAATGTGGTTCTTCGAAGTCGGGCGCACCAAGGCGCGCCCCTACGGAATGGGTGGGCGCGTGCGCTGTAGGGGCGATGGTCCCCATCGCCCGCGGGCGACCGAGGGCGGTCGCCCCTACATCATGGAGTAAGCTTTCATTAACATTGTAGGGGCGGATATCATCCGCCCGCGGGGCGCCGAGGGCGGCGCCCCCTACGACCTCGCCGAAGGCTTTTGCTTGCATTAGGGCGTTTTGGCCGGTGGAACCATCGAGGACCAGTAGGCAGTTGACAGTTGGCAGCCCACAGTTTTCTAAATCAGTTACTGTCGACTGTCGACTGTCAACTGTCAACTGAAACGCTTTGTTAATCGTCTTATGGATTTTCCCGAGCTCGTCCATGAGGTCTTTTTTATTGTGGAGGCGGCCGGCGGTGTCGATTAGAATAACATCAATGTTTTTGGCCAGGGCGGATTTGATGCCATCGAAGACGACTGATGATGGGTTGGCGCCCTGCTCGCCTTTGACGATTGGCACGCCGGCGCGCTCGGCCCAGATTTCCAGCTGCTCGGTGGCGGCTGCGCGGAAAGTGTCGGCAGCGATGAGGAGCACGGATTTGCCCATTTCCTTATAGTGGTGGGCGAGCTTGCCGATTGAGGTGGTTTTTCCTACGCCGTTGACGCCGATTACCAGTTGACAGTTGACAGTTGACAGTTGGCAGTTTTTGATTTGTTCATTTGATTTATCAGTTAGAATTTTAATCAACTGAGATTTGAAGTGCTCCTTAATCTCATTTGCATCTTGGATATTGTTTTGTTTTGCGTATTGCTTTAATTCATCGACGAGGCTCATCGCGGTTGCGGCGGAGCAATCGGCGAGGATCAGGGATTCTTCGAGAGTTTCGAAGAGCTCATCATCGACTTTATAGAAAATGTTTTTTAGGAAACTTAGCATGAAATTATTCCTTTCATTTGCAGTGAATAGTTATTTTTCATCTTCGCGCCAAATCGTAAACAATCCTGCTTTTTGGAGCGAGAGGATGACCAGCACGAAAATCGGGAAGGTGATTGCGCCGAGGAATCCGAAGGTTTTGAGGCCGATGAAGGCGGCGAGCAGGGTGACGAGCGGGTGGAGGCCTAGGGCGTTGGACATTACTTTCGGCTCAATCAGCTGCCGAATCGTTGCGTTGACCATGCTGAGAATTATCAGGCCGAGGCCGACGAACCAGTTGCCGGTGATTAAAATCGTGAAGATGCCCCAGGGCACGAGCACCAGGCCGGCGCCGACGATTGGGAAAACATCCATCATTGCGATGAAAATCGCCACCAGCCAGGCTTTATTTACTCCGAGGATGAGAAGGCCGGTGGTGAGCACGCAATAGACGATTAGAATCATTATGCTCAGGCCGCGGAAATATCGCCCGAGTGCTTTAACGCCGGAATCTTTGATTTGCGTGATTCGCTCGCGGGTTTTGATTGAAAATTGAATGGCCACCGAGCGCTTAACCAGCGAGAAATCTTTGCACATGAAAAAGCTAGCGAGGATATAAACTACCAAGGTGATGAAGAAAATCGGCACGGCGGTTACCCAATTTGTGACACTATTTAGGATGTTTCCGGCAAAACCCGTTACCCATGAAGTCGCTGTGCCGGTGAGGCTGATGATTGCGGCATCGACATTTTGGATTATATCATCGGGCAAACTGCCGCGCCAGGTGTTGAAGAGGCTTTGCCAATATGCAGCGGTGTCGGCGATTTTTTCGGTGTAGAACGCGGAGTTTTCAGCGAAGCTTATAATAATTCCGATAAGTTTGTAGATAAGGAAACCGACTACGGTTGAAAAGATTAAAAGCGCGATAAACCAGGCTATTACTGATGCTACTGTTCGCGGGATTTTGCATTTTTTCTCGAAGAATCGCTCGAGCGGCGAGGTAATCAGTGCCACAAAAATCGCCATTAAAAACGGCAGAAGCAGCGAGATTACATAAGGCGCCCAGTGCATCAGCGCATAATAGGCGACATAAATTATTCCCGCATACCCGAGGAATATCCACATTTTAAGGTATTTGGTTAGGAAGGCTTTTATAGTTTCGGTCATTGGCGGCTCCTTTTTTTAGCACACAGATTCGCTTCGCGAATACACAGACGCTTCGCGCACAGATTTACACAGATTTTTTTAATATATTTTATCTGTGTTTATCTGTGCATTGCCGTAGGCAATCTGTGTCATCTGTGTGCTTAGCGGTAGCGTTGTTTTTCTTAACATTGACATATTACTTAAAATTTATTACTATTGTCAATAATGGGGGAAGCATTTGTAGGAGCAACCCTTGCGAACCATACTTAAACTCCTTAGGCCGCATAAAATGGCGATATTTGTTATTGCCTTTGTTTTATTTTTTAATGCGCTTTCTGATTTGTTGTTGCCTAAGATTATGTCCAACATCGTGAATATCGGCATTCAGCAGCAGGGCATTGAGCATGCCGCTCCGGATTACATGAGTCAGCAGGGGATGGAACTTTGCCGCACTTTTATGACTCCCGATTGGCGGCTTAAAATAGGCAGTTATTATGTGTTGGGCATGGACGGCGATATTGACCGTTCGCGCGAACAATTCTATAAAGAGGGGCGGCCACTAGGCGGCGAGGAGCTGCGGATTTATATCAAGCGAAATGATTTAACCAAGGCGCAAATCGAAGAGTTAGACGGCGCTTTTGGCGATATTGCATGGAATTTCATTTTCGCGATGCAGAGTTTTTCCAAAACCACTTCTTATGATATTGGCGAGATTAAATTCGATGAATTCGCCATTTCCGATTTTTACATTTTGCAGCCGCAGCTTAATATGATTCCGCAAAGCGTGATTGAAGATGCTTATCGGAAAACTGCCGCGCTGGATGATGTGGTGAAAAGGCAGACGGGTAGCGTGTTTGCCGGGCTATTTCTCTCTGAGCTGGGAATTTCAAAAGCTGATATGCAGCGCCGGTTTATTTGGCGAAATGGTATGCTGATGTTGCTATTCGCCTTTATCAGCGGGCTTTGCGCGGTGACTGTCGGCTTTATTATCGCACGAGTTGCGGCTAAGGTTGCGCGGCGCACACGCCAGCGAGTTTTCGATAAAGTTTTGTCGTTTTCCAATTCGGAGCTTGATAATCTGCCCACTTCAACCTTGATTACGCGCGCCACAAATGATGTGAAGCAGGTTCAAGATTTTCTCTCGATGGGCCTTCGCATGCTGCTTTATGCGCCGATGATGATTGCCGGCGGCGCGATTTTGGCTTATGCTACTGCACCTAGCATGACCTGGATAATTGCGTTGGCATGCGCCATAATCATCCTAATTGTGTGCATCGCTGTGATTTGGATTGTGCCAAAATTCAAGTTGATGCAGAAATTTATGGACAGAATCAACCTCATCGTTCGCGAGCATTTATCGGGAATTATGGTAATTCGCGCGTTCTCTAATAAGTTTTTCGAAAAGCAGAGGTTCGACGATGCTAATAGCGATATGGCTGATAATATGAAGTCAATCGGAATCGGAATCTCCACTTTGATGCCGGTTTTGATGTTTGTGATGAACGGGATTTCGCTGGTGGTGATTTGGGTGGGCGCAAAGCAAATCGAGCAAAGCGCCATTCAGGTGGGCGATATGCTTGCATTCTTGCAATATTCTATGCAGATTATTATGAGCTTTATGTTCCTTTCGATGATGTTTTTCCAGCTGCCGCGGGCGATGGTGAGCGCTAATCGGATTGAGGAAGTGCTGCGCACTAACCCGAGTGTGAAAAATGCGCGCACCACGCGGGATATGAATCCTTATCAGAAGGGAATTGTGGAATTCCAAAATGTTTCGTTTAGGTTTGGCGGGGCGGAGGTGAATGCACTTTCCGATATTTCGTTCACGGCCGAGCCGGGCAAAACGACGGCGATTATCGGGGCGACGGGTTCGGGCAAATCGACTCTCGTCAACCTGATTTTGCGATATTATGATGCAACCGAGGGCAAAGTGATGGTGGGGCACGAGGATGTGCGGCGGCTGGATATCAAAAAGCTGCGCGCGAATATTGGGTTTGCGCCGCAAAAGGGCTTTTTGTTTACCGGGGATATCGTTTCTAATATGCAGCTGGCCGATAAAAATGCTGATAGTATAAGAATTTTTGAGGCGCTTAAAATTTCGCAATCGAGCAAGTTTATTGAAAAGCGCTTGGCCAAGGGTGAGGAGGCCGTTTCGCAGGGCGGCGCCAACTTCTCGGGCGGGCAGCGACAGCGGCTTTCGATTGCGCGCGCGCTGGTGAAAGATGCGCCGATTTATATTTTTGATGATTCGTTCTCGGCGCTTGATATGAAAACCGACCGCGATTTGCGCAAGGCGCTTCGGGCGGAGATGAAGGGCAAAACGCTGATTATTGTGGCGCAGCGCATTTCGACGATAAAAGATGCCGACCAAATTATCGTGCTCGATGAGGGCCGCATGATTGGCAAGGGCACGCATAAGCAACTGATTAGCAGGTGCAAGGAATATAGGGAAATCGCGCAGACGCAGGGGGAGATTTAGGGATTAGGGATTAGGGATTCGAACTTTATTTATCACTTATCATTAGTCACTCATCATTTTTCATTTTTAAGACAAATGAAGAATGATAAATGATAGATGATGAATTTGGAGGTAATGTAAATGAACAATGAAAATATGATAATTATTCCGCGAAAAAAGTTTTTTACTTTAAGTATTGGTCTGCTTTGTTTTGGATTGTCAATAACATTTTGGTTTGCTTATGCCGCTTATGCAGATTTTATATTTATAATTTCTGTGCCCTTGATGTTTTTTTCAGGAATTGCGTGCTTAAAACTTGGTTTTAACAAAAAACCATTATGCATTATAGACAATAATGGCATTACTTTCCCTCAGGTTTTTATTCCATGGGATTCTATTAAAGGTGCTAAATTGAGTGAACTAACCATTATGGGTAATACTCAGAAAATTATCAAATTTGAGGTTGACGAAGAATTCGAAGATGAATATTTAGAAAACCTATCTTCTTTTAAAAAAATGCTTAGTGTATTAAGTATGAATATGGGTAGCGAACTTTTTATGCTAAATTATGAAGGCGCTAAGTCAGATGAAATAATTTCCATAATAAATGAAAGAGCTAAAAGTAAAAAAGAATCAGGAGGTAGTATTTAATGAATGAGGATATTAGATGGCAACAGAGGTTTGATAATTACAAAAGGGCATTATTCTTTTTAAAGCAAAACATTGTTGGAGAACCTCCGAAGGAATTCAGTGAAATGCAAGATGCTGCAATTGCCAAGGCTTTTGAAGTTGTCTATGATTTATGTTGGAACTTGCTTAAAGACTTTTTAGAGCACGAGGGTGTGCAAATCGAGTCTCCCGCTCCTAATTATGTTTTTAAGAAAGCAAATGGTGCCGCAATATTTATGCAACTGGATGTTGATGGACAAATTTTTATGGATATGGTTAAATCAAGAAATAAGCTTACCCATATTTATAATATGGAAATGTTTCAAGAGGAATTGATAAAAATTAAGGATATATATTCGATTGTTTTTGAAAAAATTCAAGATTTCTTTATGAAAATCGAGGAAGAAAATGTTTGAAAAAATTGGCATGACTGAAAAACAATTTAGTGATATTGTAAGCGTATTTGCAAAATTTCCCCAGATTGAGCGCGCAGTGGTGTTTGGCTCTAGGGCGAAGGGAAATTTTAAGAAATACTCTGATGTTGATATTTGCCTATATGGCGAATTCGATTATCTTTTTGACGAGCATATAAAGCTTGAGCTTGATGAGCTCTATGTGATTTTTGAGTTTGATGTCCTTAGCTACAATCATCTTTCGAATGAAAAGCTAAAAGAGCATATTGATAGGGTTGGAATCACAATTTACGAAAGGAATGGCAATGCCGAGGAGCAATAGGCCCAACATGAATGAATTTGCAAAGCCGAAGAATACCAAGCGAGCGATTGGTAGCCTTTTGCGGTATATTGGAAAGCATAAATTGATGATGTTTTTCAATATTTTGATTGCCATTGTTTCGGTTGTGCTGGCGATGAAGGGGCCGGAGATTTTAGGCGGGGCGACCGATGAGGCGTTCAAGGGCATAATGAGCAAGATGACCGGCGGCAACGAGGGCATCAATTTCGATAAGATTTGGAGCATTATCCTCACTTTAATCGGGCTTTATTCGGTTTCGGCTATTTTGTCGTTTATTCAGGGTGCTTCGATGTCGGTGATTTCGGCTAAAGTCACCTATCGCATGCGCAAAGAGGCCGATGATAAAATTCATGCTCTTCCGCTTTCGTTCTTCGATAAAACCACGCATGGCGAGGTGCAATCGCGGATTTCGAATGATATCGACACCGTCGGCATGGCGCTCAACCAAAGCATAGTGCAGACGATAACCGCCATCACCCAGCTTATCGCAATTCTCTATTTTATGTTTAAAATTTCGTGGGAGCTTTCGATAATCGCCATCGCCACCGTGCCGATTTCGCTGATTGGCATTGGTGTGATTTTCGGCACATCGCAGAAGGAATATCGCAATCAGCAGAAAATGCTGGGCGAGGTGAACGGGCATATTGAGGAAGTTTTCAGCGGTAGCGGCGTGGTGCGCGCATTCAATATGGAAGATTCGATGAAGAAGAAGTTTAATGGCTTGAACGATAGCCTCTATAATTCCTCATGGCGAGCGACTTTTCTCTCGGGGATAATGTGGCCGATAACCAATATTGTGGGCAATGTTGGTTATGTTGCGATTTGCATCGTGGGCGGCGGGCTGGCGGTTGCCGGCGGCGTGACGGTTGGCGGTATTCAGGCGTTTATTCAGTATTCAAGGCAGTTTAACCAGCCGATTATGCAGGTGGCGAATATTTCAACGATGTTCCAGCAGATTGCGGCGGCGAGCGAGCGGATTTTTGAATTTTTGGATGAAAGGGAAGAAAGCGGCGATAGGCTGGCGCCGATTCATAAATCGCGGTTTGAGAATCCGGATATAAAGTTCGATAATATTTCGTTTGGGTATTCAGCCGATAAGCCTGTTATTCATGGGTTTTCTGCCAATATTAAGAATGGGCAGCGGATTGCGATTGTGGGCGAGACCGGTGCGGGCAAGACGACGATTGTAAAGCTACTGATGCGCTTTTATGATGTTGATTCCGGCGCGATTAGCATTGCCGGCATAAATGTTCGCGATATGCAGCGCGATGATTTGCGCGGCCAGATGGCGATGGTTCTGCAGGATACCTGGCTTTATAACGATACAATTATGGAGAATATTCGCTACGGCAACCTTCGAGCGAGCGATGAGGATGTGCGAAATGCTGCTAAAATTGCGCAGGTTGACCATTTTGTGCACACACTGCCCAAGGAATATAATATGGTGCTTAATGAAGAGGCCGATAATATTTCGAGCGGGCAGAAGCAGCTAATCACCATTGCGCGCGCGGTTTTATCGAATCCGAAGATTTTGATTTTAGATGAGGCGACTTCAAATGTGGATACTCGCACCGAAGTGCTGATTCAAAAGGCGATGAATAATTTGATGAAAGGGCGCACTAGCTTTATCATTGCGCACAGGCTTTCGACCATTAAAAATGCCGATTTGATACTGGTTATGAAGGATGGGAATATTGTTGAGCAAGGCACGCATAATTCGCTGATTTTGCGGGGCGGGGAATATGCAAAAATGCTGAAGAATAGATAATTTTTTAGAACGCAGATGCGCTACGCGCATACGCAGACGCTTCGCGCGCAGATTTACACGGATTTTAAAAATCGCCATGCGGCGATTTTTGGTTTAATGTAAGCCCCCTTTTCAAAGGGAGTGCGCCGTAGGCGGACGGGGGTTTGTTGTAGGGGGCGCCGTCACGGGCGCCCCGCGGTTCATCGCACAAGTGTGCTATCAGATTTCACAATCGCATCGCCGAAATCTTTTATGTTTTCATCGTCGCCGAGCATTTGCATTGTGGTGTTTTTATCATCGCTTAGCTTTTGCAATGTGGTGTTGATATATTCCACTTTAATTCTTTTTGTCTTCTTTGATTTTACATAATCGACAAGTGCCGCACTGCCATAACCGAGTGCACCGCACATCAAAAGCATGCCGCCTAATATCAAAGGTTCAACTCTTTTTTTCATATTAAGCCCTCCTTAATAGTTCAAATGCGGATTTTCGCGCTTATATGGCTGGCCGCCCAGCAAATCTTTTTTAAATTTTGGAGGTATTCCTGTGTTGTCTGACCTATTATCCAAAAGTTTTCCACGAACATAATTACGACGCGCTCTATCCACCACATCAATCATAGTGCCGTAGAAATCGTCCTTCATCTCAAAAACTTTGGTGATTGCTGAGGTATCTTCAGGCAATCTCTTCATGGTCTCGAGCATCCTTTTTCTTAGATTCGTGAGCTCCAAGTTATCCAGCACTGTTCTTCTTTGTTCCAATGTCATCCCATCCAGTTTTTGCTGAATATAATTGTTCATAAAAATCTGTAATCCTCGCAAGTCAAGTTTTTCTTCCATTTTTACACCTCCTAAATTTAAATCTTCGGGAAAATCATAAATAACATCATTGCCATAGTTATGCCGGTCGAATTCTTTTGGATCTCCTAAATTCAAATCCTCTGGAATATCATCAAGAAATTCAACACCTCTGCGGTTATCCAGCACGAACTCCTCCATGTCTTCTTCAATTGAATTTGGTGCGGGATCCGCCTTGATTCCGCTCTTTAGATCATAATCCTCTTGCAACGGGTTTTCAAACTCTTTAAATTTCATGATACTCAGTCCTTTCTTCCTCTTTATATTTGCATATTATCAAATGTTGAGCTATTTGTCAATAGATTTTTGGGCAGTTATGTTAAGTTTGTGTTAAGATTGACAAAAAGTTTTAAATTAAATTATTATGAATATATGAAAACATATTATGAAAAGGTTGTTGAAACAGCGGAGTTTTTGAGGGGATTTGAGTTTGCGCCTGAAATGGTTTTAGTTTTGGGTTCGGGCTTGGCAGATATGGCGGATTTAGTGAAAAATCCGATAGAAGTGCCATATTCTGATGTGCCGAATTTTCCTGAACCGAAAGTTGCGGGGCATAAGGGCAAGCTTGTTTTTGGCGAGCTTTTTAGCAAGAAAGCTGCTGTGGTTTGCGGGCGGTTTCATCCGTATGAAGGGCATTCTATGGCAATTTCCGCATTGCCGATTGCGGCGCTGGCGCAGCTCGGGGCCGCTCGGCTTATTGTTACCAATGCGGCAGGCGGAGTTAATCGCGAGTTCAATCCCGGCGATATTATGCTGATTTCCGATCATATTAATTTAACGGGCGATAGCCCGCTGCACGGGAATTATTCGATTGAATTTGGCGGCGAGCAATTTACGGATTTGACTGACTGCTATGATAAAAATTTGCGCGAAAAGATTAAATCACAAGCTGATTTTCGTTTGCAAGAAGGTGTTTATGCCTATCGACTGGGGCCTTTTTATGAAACTCCGGCTGAGGTTTTGATGCTTCGGCTGATGGGTGCGGATGCTGTGGGAATGTCTACTATTCCTGAAAGTTTGATTGCTAAACATTTAGGGATGGAAGTGGTTGGATTTTCTTTAATTTCGAATAAAGCGGCAGGATATGACGGCGAAAAGCTTAATCATGAGGAAGTTTTGGAGGCAGGAAAATCAGCAAGCGAGAATATGAAAAAAGTGATTGAGATTGCTATGGGAGCTTAAATGTATAGAAAATGGGTTGAGATTTCGAAAGATAAATTGGCGGAGAATACGCAGAAATTCAAAAAATTAATGCGTGGCGATGCCAAGTTGATGGCGGTTGTTAAGGCCAATGCCTATGGGCATGGGTCGGTGGCTGCTTCCCGGATTATGCTGAAAAGCGGCGCTGATTGGCTTGGTGTTTCGTCCTTAGGCGAGGCGCTTATTTTGCGCGAAAATGGCATTGCTGCACCGATTTTGAACCTAGGATATATACATCCTGAAAATGTTTCGGAAGCGATAGAAAATGATATTCGCCTGACGATTTGCGATTTGGAGACGGCGAATGAAATCAATCAGATTTGCATGGAGGATGGAAAAAAAGCCGTTGTTCATGTGAAAGTTGATACGGGGATGAACCGATTAGGGTTCAGGGTTCAGGATTTGGGATTCAGGAATGAAGTTGGAAGCATTGCAAAGATGGGTGGGCTGGAGCTTGAGGGGATTTTTACTCATTTTTGGGGAGTGAGTCGCGAGGATTGCCGGAAGCAATTTAATGAGTTTAGCGATTTAATTGATAGTTTGGATATTGATATTCCGATTAAGCATTGCGCTAATTCCAATGCTGCGCTTAATTTTCCTGAATTTCACATGGATTGCGTGCGCGTGGGGATTGG
>WRBX01000011.1 GCA_009784335.1 Oscillospiraceae bacterium | reverse complement strand
TCCATAAATGCCATCATACCTATCCTTGGTTACTTTCAAAATCTTCACCGTCTCAGCGCGTGTAATGCTTTGCGTCGGGCGGAAAGATTTATCCTCATAGCCGTTAATCACGCCGTTTTTAGCCAAAGTTTCAACCGCAACCTTAGCATAAGTCGCAACTTTGTCAAGGTCAGTCAGCTCAATCGCATCATTGCCCTTAAACTCTGCTTCCAATGCGGCAAATGTGCGAAGAATCATGGTCGCCGCATCTTGACGAGTTATTGACACGGTTGGACGGAATGAGCCATCTTCGAAGCCATTTGTGATTTTCGCCTTTGCAGCAGCCATAACCGCTGCATAGAACCAATCAGCATCCTTCACATCAGGGAAGGTCAGCGGTGGAGCCACAGTCGGTGCAGGTAGCACAGTAGGTGCCGCCGGATCAGCCGTTGGCGCAGCCGGATCAGCTGTCGGCGCAGGTGGCGGGTCGAGCATGTCTTTGAATATGCGATAAATAATTGCCGCAAATTCAGCACGGTTTACAGGCGCTTCAGGGTCAAAAACCGTGTCGCTCCTGCCGTTTATGTACTCTTTAGCCACAAACTCATCAATATAAGCTTTTGCCCAGTGACTGTTCGGTACATCTTGAAAATTAATTGCTGCGTTCGATGGCATTACAGTGAATAACATCATCAAACAAATCGCGATAGAAATCGCTTTTTTTGCTTTCTTGAACATAAAATGTTCCTCCTTAAATAGATTTTTGGTCAGGTTATGACCTTTTATATATTCCCCTTATTTAAACGACTATTAAAAAATTAATAATTAACAAAGAACAATTAATAATGTCGGTGGATTTGCTTCGCAAATCTACTTTTCCATATTCTTCTTCGTAGTTTTGATAATCGTTGTCAAAATCTTGTTTATTTCCAAACAATCTTTTGAAATACTTTCGAATGATTTGTCATCAATAAAATTCGTTTTGTGTAGCAATCTTAGCCAATATTCAGTTTCACGGGCTTCTTTGAATGCAATATACATTTTGGTCAAGAAATCTTTTTTACTTTGCCCATTAACTGCTTCATTCACATTTGCACCAATGCTCGTCCCACTTCTAAGCATTTGCTTAAACGGATCATAATATTTTCTCTGCTTATCCAAATAATCATAAAGCTTAATTATTCTAACTGCGAAATCCATCGATTTATCTAATATCAAATTATCTTTCATCTTAATTCCTTTTAATGAAGAATTCCGTAGGAATTCAACAATCATTGTTAATTGTTCTTTGTTAATTGTTAATTTACCGAAGCGCCTCGCAACACCTGCACAACCACATTCCTCGTTATATCCCTCGCCTTAATCGTCCTAAGTTCCTCTTTATCCTTCACTCCGCGCACCTTAAACGCATGCTCGGAAACAATATCCTGATAAAATCTTGCCACAAACCGCCCATTGCCAAAATCCTTATATCTCACAGCCTCTTTGAAAACCGCCTCCATAGCATCCATAGCATCCAGCGTTACCTTAAAGCCCGATTTGTCAAACATCCGCTTAATCATCTCAAGCATCTCGGCCGGCGTGTAATCCGCCAGCGTAATATTGGCACCAATCCGCGACCTAAGCCCCGGGTTCATAGATAAAAACTTATCCATTTTAAGAGTGTATCCCGCAAAAATCATCGCCAGGCTTGCCTTCCGCGCTTCCATTTCAGTCAGCATCGTGGCAATAACCTCATCGCCCACCCCGCTTCGCGATTCCGAAATGGCATACGCCTCATCAATCAAAAGCACTCCGCCATTGGCCTGCTCGCATAACTCACGAACTTTCTTGGGCGCATCGTAAACCAGCAAACTTGTGCCATTCACAACCGTGATTTTCACCGGCTTCCCGCCGGTTTCAATCATTCCAAGCTCGGTGTAGAGCTCGGCCAAAATATTAGCCAGCATGGTCTTGCCCGTGCCCGCCGAACCCTTGAAAACCATATGTAAATTCGGCACTTCTATATTAAAATCATCTTTTGTTTTTTCAGCAAACTCCAAAATCGCCACGAAACGCCGAAGAACATCCTTAATCTCATCAAGGCCAATCATATTAGAAAGAAAATCCTCAAGCTTGCCCAAGGTTGAGCCATCGCCAGCCACCGCCCCGTCAGTCGGCGCCGCAGAAGTATTGGCAAACATATCGGAAATATTTCTACTAATCCAATCACTGAAAATCTGCTCGTAGTTCTTGTTAAATTCAGGATCCTTCTCATAATTTGCAAGCATCAGCGAAACATTTTTATCTTTTTTGAAATTCACAAGGTTGGTATAAACATGCTTCACAAATGCCTCGGCATGCTCCACCATGCGGGTATATCCGGTCACGCCGTCATCGTTAATATGCATGGAATAATCTTTGGTTTTTAAATCAGCCGATAGCTTTTCATCTTTGTTGAGAATCAAGATATATTCGCTATTCATATCAAGGATAAACGCCTTGTTATCAGGGATTCCGGGAAACGGCCCCACCGCTATATTCAGCCTCGCTTCGGTAGTGTAATAACCGGGGTCCGCTTCCGATAACTTCGCTAATATTGGGAGAAATAGTCGAATATTCAAGTCCATATATTATATTTATAAAACTGTAATATTTTTGTCAAGAAAATGTAACAAATCTGTAAGATTTGCAATTTTCACAAAAAAAACTCTGCTTATAAACCACAAGCAGAGCATAAATTTCTTTTGGTACACCATCGGAGGCTCGAACTCCGGACACCCTGATTAAGAGTCAGGTGCTCTACCAACTGAGCTAATGGTGCGCAAGAGGCGGCCGGAGTGACCGCCCAAAGCTTAGTTCAAAGTATAAATCCCTTTAACCATCACCAGCAAATCATCGTCGGCATACAATCCGCGCCCATCAGCGATAGGGCAAATCAGCAGCGAATTGGCAGGAGAACGCACTCCATCTTGCAAATCAACTCCCTCGGTTGTGTTAGCCAAACCGCCCTTTTTCGAAGCAAAAACAGTCGCCTTGCCCATGCGCAAAATCATCTCGGTTCCCTCGCCGGCAATCAGCTTCTTACCCTTGGGCACCTCAACAACAACAAATTTCGATTGCGCCGCGATTGAAGCATTGTCCAGTAAATCAATCTTATTAGTTAGCTCTGTTTTAAGCTGACTAATGCGCTGGTCGAGATAGGAGAGGGAGATAATCGGGTCGTCCGCCCCGCCGGGAGTAGCCGCCCAAACCACGCCGATAATCGCAACAAGCACTACCGAAATCACACAAGATAAAGCAATAATTTTATTTTTCATTTTCATCACCACTTACATATTAGTTAACTGGATTTTTTTTGTCAAATCTTTTTCTTGACAAATTTGTAATTTTCTATATAATGCAATTAGTTATCCTTGCTAGTATTCTAAAATGCTGGCGTAATCCACAAGGAGGTGTATTTAAAGAAATGCAAGTAACAAATCATTATGAAACTCTTTTAGTGCTGGAAAGCTCACTATCAGAGGAAACTCGAACCGGCTTAGTCGATAAGATTAAGGCGATTATCGAAAAAGATGGCACCATTGAAAAGCTCGATTTATGGGGCAATCGCCGTCTTGCTTACCCTATCGATTACAAAACCGAAGGGTTCTATGTCGTAATCCAGTTTATTTCCAATCCCGAACTTCCAAAAGAGCTCGACCGTGTCTACGGCATCACGGACGGTATTTTGCGCTCTATGGTCATCAAGCGCGATGAACGCTATCTGGATATCCAAGTAAAATTGGATAGTAAACCGACCGGAAGAGTTAAGGAAGAATCACCCGCAGGGGCTGACGAAAAAGCTACCGCTGAGGAAGAGCCCGTAGGAGCTCGCCTTGTTGAGCCCGCCGATGAAACAGCAGAAACTCCCGCCCCGGCACCCGTAGGGGACTCCGTCTCGGGCATCCCTCCAACCGAAGAACCGGCTACCGAGGAAGCACCAAAACCTAAGAAACCTCGCGCTAAAAAAGTTGTAGAGGAAACTCCGGCTGAAGAAGAAAAGCCAAAGGCTAAAAAACCTGCTGCAAAAAAACCTGCGGCAAAGAAGCCAAAGGCTGAAGAAGAAGCTAAGCCGGCAGCAAAGAAACCGGCAGCTAAAAAAGCTCCTGTGAAAACTGCAGTTGCCAAAAAACCTGCCGCAAAAAAAGCTGCAACTAAAAAAGAGGAGGAAGTAAAAGATGCTGAATAAAGCTATTATTATGGGGCGCCTTGTTGCTGATCCCGAGCTAAAAACCACCACCAACGGCACTTCCGTTTGCTCATTCACCCTGGCGGTTGACCGCCGCTTCGTCAAGCAAGGCGAAGAGCGCCAAACCGATTTCCTCGATGTTGTTGCATGGCGCAGCCAGGCCGAGTTTTTCTGCAAATATTTCACAAAAGGCAGAATGGCAAATGTTGTGGGCACAATCCAAAAGCGTTCTTGGGAAGATAAAGAAGGCAATAAGCGCTGGTCGACGGAAATTGTTGCCGACGAAATCAACTTCTGCGGCGATAAACGCCCTGAAAATCAAAATGCTGCAACAAACGAATATGCCCAACCTGTGCCCGCTATGGCAGATGAACCGCCGCAATCAAGCGGCTTCATGCCAATCGACGCCGATGATGATCTACCATTTTGAAGTGAGCTAGAATAATTTTGAGCGAAGCGAAAAAATTATTTTGTTGCAAGCCAATTGGCGCAGCAACCAGCGAACTTCCGCATCGAGCGACCAAAATGAACTATATTGTGGAACATTTTGGGAGCGAGAGGTGAACCTTATAAAGAAAGATAGAAAGGACTTATATTATGGCAAACCAAAACGATAAAAACGAGCGCCCATTTCGCAAAAGGCGTAGAAAACCCTGCCACTTCTGTGCAAACAAGCTGCACTATGTGGACTATAAAGATTTAGCAATCTTGAGAAAATTCATCACCGAGCGTGGTAAAATCAGCCCGCGCCGCACAAATGGCTGCTGCGCTGCCCACCAACGCGTCCTCACCACCGCAGTCAAGCGCGCCCGCCAAGTCGCACTATTACCATTCGTTGCAGAATAGTTGCAAAGAAAGGCAATAATATAAAATATGAAAGATCGCTACAAGAAAAAGTTCATAAGCAAGCAGAGTTTTTTCTCGGCACGAGGAATGACTAAGATTTTCATGTTCCTCTGCATTGTTGGCTTTGCTATGCCGTTTTTGACAGTCTCTTGCGGCAGCGAGACATTCGTCACCCTCACCGGTTTCGATGTTATGCTGGGCAAGCAAGTTTTTGTCCTCGATCGGCTACGGCCAACGCCCACCAACTCGCTAATCATGCTGGCGTTTGTCGCTTGTATCGCAACCTTGATTGCCGCATTCCTGCCAAAATATCCGATTTCGCGCCCGGTTTGGGGCCTTAGCTCCATCGGCGGCTTGTTGATTATTGGCTACTATATCATGACATCCGGCAATCAAATTGCCAAAGAAGCGCAGAATTTGGTTAATTACGAGGTTCCGTCGAACATCACCACCATGCCCGGCAGTGGCGCCATTCTTTGTGCAATGTGCTTCATTGCGGCCTTTATTATGCTGATTCGCAAGTTGTTTTTCGAGGAAGCAGATTTATTGGTGCTAACCCCCGATGAGCGCGAGGTCTATGAAGCAATCAAAGCCGAGGAAGAAGCCGAGCAGCCCGAGCGCGATCGGCTTCGTCAAGAGCTCGATGAAAAGCTAAAGCCGATTTTGGATAAAGAAGAAGAGGCGAAAGCCGAAGCCACGGCTGTGGCACCCGTAGGGGCTCGCCTTGGTGAGCCCGCCGATGAAACAGTAACTCCCGAGGTAGCACCCGTAGGGGACGCCGCCCTCGGCGTCCCGCTCGAACAGAATGAAGCTATCGCCGATGCTGTAGGGGCGGACGAATCGGCCGCCCGCACTTCGGAGGAGAGCCCCGGCGTAGAGGACGATGATAATCGCCCCGCCGCCGAGGAAACTATAAATCCCGAGAGTGTAGAGGAAGCTGTTGCCGATGCTCCGCAAGAAGAAATAAAAAAAGAAACAAAACCAATTAAAAAAACTGCTACCAAGAAAAAAGCAGTTACTAAAAAGAAAGGGGAAGAATAAAAATGGTAAGAAACGAACTCAAAACATTTAGGCAAATAGGGCGCGAGGAGCGCTGCTGGGAATGGTTCGAAATGAAAGTGGAAAGGGCAAAGGTGTTTGGCGAAATTCAAAAAGCAAGGCAATCGTTGCAAAACGATTTGCTCATGAGCAGAATACCAAATATCTTTACCGGATTAAGTGCGGAAGATAAGATAATTTGGGATAGGGAATCCGATCAAATTATTGCCGAAGTGGAAAAAAGAGCTGAAAAGATAATTCAAGCTAGAGTTCCGGGTCCGACAATTGAAAAAGAAAAAAACTTCAGTATTTATAAGCAATCCAAATAATAATAACAATCAGCGCCTTCTCATATATTATGAGGAGGTGTTTTTTTGTGCTTAAAATTCGCAGAATAAAACCACAATGGCAGAAAATAGCAATCGCTCTTGCCTATATAATCGGGATAACTTTTTCAATTTGGAACTATGATATAATAATCGGCTACGACTTAACCAATGCAAAATCCATCCTCGCCGCCCAAATCCCCTCGCTAGACTTCTCGGACAGTAGGGGCGACCCGTGGTCGCCCGCCGACAATATCAATCATCCCCCCAATGATGCCGACCTCAAGCCCGTCCTCGCCCTCGATATGCACCCGGGGTCCGGTGAAGGCTACCTCGAAATCAATGGCGTGCAAATCAAAAACCACACCAATCTCACGCCGTCCGCCAAAACCATCGCCGCCGCCCCCGCAATCAAAGCCGCCGGCAAAGGCCCGCAGGTGCTCATTGTCCACACCCATGCCTCCGAGGCTTTCGCCCGCACCGATTCCGATTGGTATAACCCATCCGACCCCTCGCGCACCCAGGACATGAATTTCACTGTTATGAAAGTCGGCGAGGAAATGGCCAAAACTCTCGAAGGTATGGGCATTAAAACTCTCCAAGATCGCAGTGTCCACGACTATCCCGCGTATAACGGCTCCTATAAATCCTCGCTCGCCTCGGTCGAAAACTACCTCAAAAAATATCCCTCGATTAAGGTCGTCATCGATATCCACCGCGATTCTATGCAGCGCGATGACGGCACCCGCCTCAAAAATATCATCGAAATTGATGGTGAAAAAATCGCGCAAGTTATGATTGTTACCGGCACCGATGCCATGGGCCTCGCCCACCCAAATTGGCAGCAAAACCTCGCTTTCGCGATTAAATGGCAGCAGCAAATGAATGCCGACACTCCGCGCATCACCCGCTGCATCGACCTTCGCGAAGAGCGATTTAACACCCACACCACCACCGGCACCCTGCTCCTCGAAGTCGGCTCCACCCAAACCACACTCGATGAAGCCCTCCGCGGCGGCCGCCTCGCCGCGCAATCCCTCGGAAAGCTGCTGCTTGAATAAAAAAATGACCTCCCCTGTTAAGGGGAGGTGGCTGCCGTAGGCGGTCGGAGGGGTTCGTCCTTAACACAAATTTAACATAATCTTTACACAAACTTAACATAAGGGTATTGACTATCCTTTTTTTATTTGTTAAGGTTAACATAGAGAAAGGGGCGGATTAAAATGAACCTATTACAATCACTGAAAGACAACAAGCAATTCGGCGACATCACAATGAAACAAGTAACAAATGCCGGGCAAGATCTCATGGGTAGCCTGCATCCGCTTATGATGCTTGGTCAAGTGGCATCTATGCCTAAAAACACAATTGAAAAAGCCGGTAAAGACATCGGCACGAGAGGAATGTAAATCATGAACAATAAAAAAGTTTACTCAGAAACCTATGCCACTCTTTTGGCGCTCGGCGAGGAGCAAATAAATCGCCTGCCGGCCGATGTTTTCGAGCTGATTAAAAAAGAAAGCTTGGAAATGTATATGCCGCGAATCGACGCAGAAAAGCCGCTTAGCGAGCAAGGCCTATCCGAAGAAGCGCTGGCCATGATAGCCCTATTGCGCCTTGAATATTGGTGCGATTCTGATGAAGAAAAAGAGGAATTTCGGCAATATTTGCAAACCAACGAGCAAAAACTCGAAGAAATCCTAATGAACACAACTTCCACCCGCGAACTGCTCAGGCTGATTAGGAAGAATAGGTAGAGGTGATTATTATGGAATATGAAAAAATAATGCATAACGATAGAGAATACATATGCACAAAAAAAGTATCCGCCAAAAACACAGGCGAATTCTATGAATTTTTCACGACCACAGGAACCCCTCACGCCATCTATGGTAATAAAATTGCTGGCAAGTGGCACTTTTTAGATTATAAAAAAGATAAAGCTACAATTGACGCTCTGCGCCAACGCTTTGAGGATCCTAATGTTTTGAAAGGAAATGTTCATATACATAGAAAAGGACATCCCAGTGATACTAATAATATTTTGAATACTATATTTGGTAAAAATTTAGTAAAACAAAAAAATAGAAGTATTGAAGAAGTCGCATCGTTTATGGTAGAAGAGTTTTTTGGCAATTGGCCCGAAGCAAATAAAGCGGAACTTTTTGAGAGCCTAAAGAGCCAAGCGCATAAAAATATTGTTGATTTTAAATATGGAAGTGTAGGGCTAAATGATGGCGCATATTGGTCAGATACTCGCAAAATTAAACTTAATCCAATAGGGGTTGATAAACAATCTACAGCTTTTCATGAAACATTACACGGTTTAACTAGAGATAAAGATTTTGGATTTAGATTAGGTCTTGCAAGAAGTCAAAATTATGTTGGCCAAGGGGGATGGGTTAGAACCGGAACTGCACTCAATGAGGGATATACAGAGTTATTAAGTAATAAAGCACACCGACAATTGCTAGGGGGCACATCATATCCAAAACAAGTCAGAAATGCCAGCTTTTTTCATGGGCTTTTACCTAAAGAAGCAGTAGGTAATGCTATTATTGCAGCTGATCAGGAGTTATTCAAAGAAACATTTTTTCAAACAACAGGCATGGATGCTACTCCACTAATGAAGGCAATGGATGACCAATTGTTTGCAAAAACGAATCTAGATAGAAAGCTGGCTGACAAAAGAGTTTTTGAACATATTAATTTAATGATTGATGGCAAAATTTCTAAACAAAAAAGTATAGAAGATATGATGAAAGTTAAAGAAGAATTAAAAGAAGTTAATAAATTATTAAAAAATAATAATGGGTATTGGAATAAAGATTATATCAATCTAGTTGATAATAAGATGGTTTCCATTGATAAGACTATTAAGGATATGCAAGTTTCTGTAACAAATAGATCATTAGAAAGAAATCAACCGATGATCCAGCAAAATTTAACAACACCTAACTTAATGCAGAGCAATACAAGAGCAGTAGGGCTTCAAGCAATAAACACGCCTAACATGCCCACAAAAGGAGCGATTAACATGGCAAATCCAACAAAAGGCAGTACATACATAATGAGCGATATTCACGGAATGGGTGATATGTTGCAAAATATGCTAGGCCCAGGGGGTATTAATTTCTCGGCTAACGATCGCTTAATTGTGCTAGGCGACATAATGGACCGCGGCCCGCAATCAGCGAAAGTTTTCAATCTTTTAGATAGGCCTAATGTAACAATTCTGCCCGGTAATCACGAGAAATTTATGCTTGATTTTGTTGAGGCTAATAGAGGAAACCATGTTAATGCTATGGCAGAAATATTTAATAATAAAGAGGCAATAAAGGCCGGTAATTTTTCAAATATTAATGCCAATGGATTAGATCATGCAAGAAATTGGCTCAGAAATGGCGGTGATAAAGCCGTAGATTCATTTTTACAGCAAGAAATGAAGCAACCCGGATTTATAGATGGCATGATAAATAAAGTCTCGCAACATATTGATGCCCCTTATTTGAAAATCCAAAATGGTAACAAAAGGATTTTCGCAATGCATTCGGATCCCGGCTCAGATGTTATAGGAAAAATTATGCGAGGGGAATCGCTAAGTCATGCAGAAAAATATGGAGTAAGTGGAAAAGGCGGGATTATGTGGAATAGGCCTGCCGATAACGGTGCAATGCTTCGAGAAGGTAATTATTCAATAGTATCCGGGCATAACCGAACTCAATACGAATATCAAAGAAGATGGGCAAACAAATATAATATCGACGGCGGCGCAGCATACGGCGGTGATTTAATATGCTATCGATTTGAAGATGATATGCGGTTTATGGCGCATCAAAACGGCTCTCTTTCCACTATTGATAAATTTGGAAATATGGAAGCTCAAGTTTTAGAGGGACAATTCATAACAAACTCAAAAACAAACTATATGGTTCATGAAAATATGCTATATAAAAATGGAAAGAAATTTAAGGCAATAGATGAAGCGCGTGCAATTGGTGGCGAAGGACTAGGAGTGCAATTAGAATGCTTCAAAGATGGCAAGCAAGTTATGATAACAGAGCCGGTCACGCAGTTTCATCTAAAAAATAATGGCCTAACTGCTCCAATAGTGGAAAAAACAGTGGCTAAAGCACCGTCAAAAGCACCCGGCATTTTCAAAGCATTTAACAAGTCATTAGGCAGATTTGGCGCCATGTGGGGCAGGCGAGCAGTGAAAGTTGGAGTAACAGCGGCAGTAGTTGCAACTCCTTTTGGCGGCGTTGCTGTGGCTGCACCGGGTGCTATAGGGGCAACTATAGCTACAGAAGTAGGGGTAAATGCAATAATTGGAGGAAATGAAGGATACCAAATGCATGTTGAAAGAGAAAATATGAAAAAAGAGTTTCTCAAATGGTCGCCGGAAAAACAGCAAGCATATACTAAAAAACATCCACAGGATGCAGGAGAGCTTTATAAAAAAATGGATTCTTATGAAAAGCATGGGCTTGAAAAAACCAATCCGGAGCTTGCAAAGCAATTTGAAAGCAGGAATTTTTGGGAAAAAACAAAGGAGTTCGGCCAAAAGGGCAACGACTTTGCGGTGAGGACTACCGGTGCAAATATGTTTGGAGAAACTGTAGATGCAGCGGGATTTGAGCGAGGCGGCATGACCTCCACCGCCGAGCATAGATTTAATACATTTTCTGAGGATTATGCGCAGAAATATCCAACGCCTGAGGAAAATCTTTCAAAAGAAGAGCTTGCAAAAACTCCAGCTTCAGTAATAAAAGAGGCATCAGAAAAAGATAAGCAAAGGAAAGAGACTGAAAAACAGGTTGGGGAAGTTAAAGAAAACATGGAATTTGATAAACAGTTTATGCCGCAAGATAACACAAGAGTTCATACTGCTGCACCACAATTAGATTTATTAGAATCAATGAAAACCAACGAACAATTCGGCGATACAAGCACCAAAAGCACAGCTAAATCCGCAGAAATGCTAGAAGCATTTCGCGAAAAATGGGGCAAAGGATTGATTGAACCGCAAGCTCCAATAATCCCGGCAACAAAAAGATAATAGGGGATGCCGCCCTCGGCGTCCCGCACTTCGAAGAAATTGCATATTAAATTCCCCTCCGCCGGAGGGGTGCCGGCGAAGTCGGCGGGGTGGTGTCATCATATTTAGAAAGAGACCACCC
>WRBX01000010.1 GCA_009784335.1 Oscillospiraceae bacterium | reverse complement strand
TCCAACCCTTGCAAAAGGTGAAGTTTATCGGATTTATTCTTAATATCAAATTCAAGCTGGCGGCGGATGCACTCGATGCGAAACTTCACCCATTCCCGCAAAATGCCGCTAACGCCCAGAACCATCGGCTTTGAGCCATCAATCAGCACATTAAAATTGCAGCCGAAGCTATCCATCAGCGGAGTGGCCTTAAAGAGCTTAGCCATAAGGTTTTCGGGGTTAGTGCCGCGCTTTAGATCAATCGTGAGCTTGAGGCCTTTCAAATCGGTTTCATCGCGCACATCGGATATTTCGCGAATTTTGCCGGCCTTTACCAAATCGGTAATCTTATCAATAATCACCTCAACGGTGGTTGTATATGGAATTTCGTAGACATCTATGCAATTCTGCTTCTTATCATACTTCCATTTTGCGCGCACTTTTAGGCTGCCGCGGCCGGTTTTATAAATTTCCTCGAGCTGCGCCTTATCGTAAATCAGCTCGCCGCCGGTGGAAAAATCGGGCGCGAGGAGCGTTTGCGCTATATCGCAATCTTCATTTTTAAGGAAGGCGATGGTGGTTTGGCAGACTTCTTTTAGGTTAAAGCTGCAGATATTTGAGGCCATGCCAACGGCGATGCCTTGATTTGGGTTGACCAAAATATTGGGGAATTTGGTGGGGAGCAGCACCGGCTCTTTGGTGGAGCTATCGTAATTATCCATGAAATCAACGGTGTTTTTATCTATATCTCCGAAGACTTCCTTGCAGATTTCCATCAGCTTCACTTCGGTATAGCGCGAGGCGGCATAGGCCATATCGCGCGAATAGCACTTGCCGAAATTGCCCTTGGAATCAACCATCGGGTGCAGCAGCGCCATATTGCCCTCGGTGAGGCGCACCATAGTTTCGTAGATAGTGGCATCGCCATGCGGGTTAAGGCGCATAGTTTGGCCCACCACATTGGCGGATTTAGTGCGCGCGCCGCCTTGCAGCCCCATTTTGTGCATGGTGTAGAGCAGCTTGCGATGCGCCGGCTTGAAGCCATCAATCTCGGGGATTGCGCGCGAAATAATCACCGACATCGCATACGGCATATAATTATTTTCGAGTGTTTCGGTTATTGGTTGTTTTAGCATTTGCCTCTCCCTCTTCATCATATAGATTTACACTTTGAATTTGATTTGTCAATTCTTGACTAAAATCTTGCGAAAAAATATATTATCGGTGATGGAAATTTTGGGAGTGCGGGTAGACGAAGTTGACATGGAAGCGGCGCTGGGAAGGGCGAAGAGTTTTTTTGATGGGGATAGATGCACGCTGATTTTCACGCCAAATCCTGAGATTATTATGTTGGCGCAGGGAAATGAGAGTTTGCGAGAGGCGATAAATGGCGCGGATTTATGTTTGGCGGATGGGATTGGGGTAGTGCTTGCTTCTAGGATTCAGGGTTCAGGATCCAGGGTTCAGGCGGGGCGCCCCCTACGCACGAGTGTGAGTGCGGCAAAGCGTAGGGGACGCCGTCTCGGGCGTCCCGTGGGCGATCATGGGTCGCCCCTACGGCAAGATGTGGCACCCCAAATCGTAGGGGACACCCTCGCGGTGTCCCGCGGGCGACCGCAAGGGTCGCCCCTACGAGCGAGAGTGGCGGGGTATGATTTTCTTTTGGAGTTGCTCAAGTTAAATAAAAATGTGTTTTTGTTGGGTGCAAAGGATGGGGTTGCGGGGGAATGTGCAAAGCGGCTTGACAATGTGGTTGGTTGGCATCATGGGTATTTTAGTGAGGATGAGGGCGATAATATAATAGAGCGCATAAATGCAAGCGGGGCGGAGATGCTGGTGGCGGCGCTGGGGGCGCCAAAGCAGGAGTTGTGGCTTTGGGAAAATCGGGAGCGGCTCGGGTGCAAGGTTGCGATTGGCGTGGGCGGCGCACTGGATGTGATTTCCGGCAATGTAAAAAGAGCGCCGAGGATATGGCAGAAGTTATGCTTGGAATGGCTATATAGGGCGATTCGTGAGCCGAAGAGATTTAAGAGATTGGCAGTGTTGCCGAAGTTTATTTGGAAAGTCATTACGAGGAGAGAAACGACGAAGTAATCCAGTGTCTTTGAAAGTCTCGCTGGATTGCCGCGGGGCTAAAAAGCCCCTCGCAATGACATAAAGGAGCTAAAGAGTTGAAAGTTATTGTATTCGAAGGAATTGATGGGTGCGGGAAAAAAACTCAGGCGAGGCTGCTAATTGAATTTTTGCGCGGGCAGGGCAAGCGAGTGTGCCATTTGGATTTTCCGGCTTACGATAGCCCTTCTTCCTCTCTTGTGAAGATGTATTTGAATGGCGAGTTTGGGGAGAATGCGGCGGCGATAAATGCGTATTCGGCGAGCTCGTTTTATGCCGTTGACCGTGTGGCGACATTTGCCAAGGTTAATCTCGCCGATTTTGATTATGTGATTTGCGATCGCTACACCACTTCCAATGCTATTCATCAGGCATCGAAGCTCGAAAACGGCGCGCGCGATGAATTTTTGCATTGGCTTTTTGATTATGAGCATAATTTATTGGGGATTCCGCGGCCGGATAAGGTGATTTTGCTTGATGTGAATCCGGCGACGGCTAAGAAAATTTCTGCCGGAAGGGCGCTAAAGAGCGGCAAGGAGCGCGATATTCACGAATCGGACTTTGGGTATTTGCAAAAATGCTATGAATGTGCGATTGCCTGCGCGGCGGAATTCGGCTGGCAGATGATAAATTGTGAGAAAGCCGGCGAAATATTGCCAACTGAAGATATACATGTGCAGATTATAAAATCATTACAGATGGAGGGTTTACTATAATGGGAAATTTACTGGTGGCGCAAAGCGGCGGGCCGAGCGCGGTTATTAATGCGTCGTTGGCGGGGATTATTGAAGGAGCGCTGGGAAAGGTGCCTAAGATTTTGGGCGGCGTGCATGGGATTAAGGGCGTGTTGGAAGAGGATTTTATTGATTTGAGCGAGCGATTTTCTGATAAGGCGGCATTAGATTTATTGGCGCATACTCCGGCGGCGTATCTTGGCACTTGCCGTTATAAGCTGCCCAAGGATGATGAGGCGATTTATCAAAAGCTTTTTGATATTTTTGCAAAGCATGATATCGAGTTTTTCATCTACATAGGCGGTAATGATTCGATGGATACTGTGGATAAGCTGTCGAAATTTGGCGCGCGAATCGGCTCCAATGTGAAGATTGTGGGCGCGGCTAAGACGATTGATAATGATTTGGCGCTCACCGATCACACTCCCGGGTTTGGCTCGGCGGCGAAATATGTGGCGACATCTATGCGCGAGATTATCCTTGATTGCAAGAGTTTTGATAGAAATGCGTTAACTGTTGTTGAAATTATGGGTAGAAACGCGGGATGGCTTACAGCGGCGGCAGCACTGGCTAGAACCGAGCAAATCGGCGAGCCTGATTTTATTTATCTGCCGGAAGTTCCTTTTGATTTGAATAAGGCGATTGCCGACATAATCGCTAAATTTGAGGAAAAACCGTGTGTTATTGTGGCGATTAGCGAAGGAGTTCGGACTGCCGAGGGTAAATTCATTTTTGAATATTGCGATGGAGAAGTTAAGAGAGATGCTTTCGGGCATGCTCTGCTTTCAGGCACAGCGCTCTCACTTTGCAACCTAGTTAAAAATAAAATGGATGTTAAGACGCGAGCGATTGAATTTAGCTTGTTGCAGCGATGCGCAGGGCATTTACAGAGCTTGACTGACGCGACCGAGGCGCGCGAGGCGGGGCGAATGACGGCAGAGGCAGCGCTGGCGGGCGATAGTGCGGTTATGGTGGGGTATAAACGGGTTTCCAATTCGCCATATAAGATTGAATTTGCGAAATTTCCTGTGAGCGAAATTGCCAATCATGAAAAGGGCGTGCCGAGGGAATGGATAAATGATGCGGGCAATGATGTGCTGGCGCCGCTGGTGGAGTATATCGCTCCGCTGATTGCGGGTGAGAATCCGCCGGTTTTTGTGGATGGATTGCCACAATATGCAATTCGTTAAAAGGATTAATGAATGATGAAGAATTAATAATGAATAATAGGTCGGTTGGGAGAATAATTATTCACTATTCATCATTCATTCTTCATTATTCATTAAGGTTTTGATGATATGGATGAGTTCAATCAATTTTTGCGTTCATACATTGCTCCGCGAGAGAAGACGGAGCTTCTTGTTTTTGCTGAGGAAAATAAGATTCCGATTATTAATCCTGAGGTTGAGCAGTTTTTGCGTGTTATTCTAAGTGTTTTGAAGCCGAATAGGATTTTGGAGATAGGGGCGGCTATTGGATATTCGGCGAGTTTTTTTCTTGAGGCGACAGGCGCGGATGTGACTACCATTGAGATTGATGGAGAAAAATGCGAAATTGCGTTGCAATTTCTTAAACGAATAACGAATAACGAAAAACGAATAACTATTGAAGAATTTGCTGGCGCAAATTCAATTGTAGGGGCGCACCGTGTGCGCCCGCGGGCGACCGGGACGGTCGCCCCTACGGGTGCCATCAGAATTATCCATGGCGATGCGTGGGAGGTTTTACCTACTTTAAATGAGCAATATGATTTTATCTTCCTCGATAGTTCCAAGAGCCATTATCATGAATATTTAGAGGATTTAGTGCGATTGCTGGCGACGGGCGGGATGTTGGTTTGCGATAATGTGCTGTTCAAAGGCAAGGTTATCACGCCGGAATATCCCGAAAAAAAGCACCGAACGACAGTTCGGCACCTTAGAGAATTTTTGAAAATGATTTCCGAGCATCCAAAGCTCACAACAAGCATTTTGCCTATTGGCGATGGAATTAGCGTTTCTATAAAAGCTTAGGATCAATAGTTGACTTGATTTTCGGCCCATTGCCTTTCATTTCGTCGATTCTTTTTTCCGCAGTTTTTCGATAAAAATCTTGTTGGACAAGCACGCCTTCTTTCACAGGGCGCCCATTAGCAGCATTGGCAAACATTTTTAGTGCATCTCTTAGTGATGGACTACCTTCCATGTAGGCAGTATCATTAAAAGCTTTTTTGCCTGCACTCAGCGCTTCCAATCCAACTTCCCTCACTCCTTTTAGAGTGCTGCCGATTTTATCTTTGCACTTGCCGATAATCTCAGCAACCCTTGAACGCTTGCCATATTCATCATCGAACGCTTTATGTAAGTTCTTTTTAATGTTTTTATCCTGCTTTTTCGATGCGCGGTTTTGCTGCTCTTTTACAGCAACAACATCCTTGCTTTTCTTGTCATAGTCAGCATTCAACTCTTTTAGCACCGCTGCAAGCTCGGGAGACATTTCCGTCTCTCGATGGATTACCGAGCCGTCAGTCAAAAAATCGAAATCCGGCACATGAGATACCTTAAATTCTTTTTTCTTTCCAGCCATTTTAATCATCCTTTCTTTATATTCCGTGTCAAGCACGGAATGACTAGGCCGCGTGCAAACTTGGCACAATCAGGCTTAAAATTTCATACTTCATTTGGACAATGCTATCTTTCACCTCATCCAAAATCGCTTTGATGTTCGAGAGGAGATTCTCATCCTCGCGCCACTCCTCGCTAACATCGGCCGCCTCGAAAATATCGAAGCATGCATTTTTGAAATCATAATCGACCTTTTCGAAAATTTTCTGCGCTGCTTCCAGCGCATTTTCATCTTCGATGATTTCTTGCAAATTCACGGTTTGCTTTTCTATTTTACCGGCCAGGATTTCCAGCTTATCGGCAAAATAGTCGTTGAATTTTACTTCCATTTTAATCGCTCCCTTCTTATATAGATATTAGTATTTAACTATTTTCTCAAATTTGTCCATACTTCTTTTTCATTTCTAATCTCAAAATCATGTGCGTTCATGGCTTCAAGAATGTCTTGATATGCCCAATATGAGCTAGACACATCATGCGGAATAATCATTCCCTCCAGTGGCCCGCCATACACGCGCTCGAGCACACGATTCACCAGTGTTACAACTTCGGCGCGCGTTATTTTGTTCGCCGGGCCAAAGCTGCCGTCTTCATAGCCGTTTACCCAGCCTTTTGCAGCTGCGCTGATTATTGCATCATAAGCCCAAAAACCCTGATGAACATCGCTGAATGAGACGCTATCCGATTTCTCCAAATTTTCAAATCTCGAGGCGATTGCGGCAAACTCCGCGCGGGTTATTGGGCCAAACGGATCAAAGTATTTTCCACCTCCGGCTTCAGCATAGCCATTTATTATCCCAAGCTCGGCTAGGTATTCCACCTCTTTTGCGAACCAATAACCATCTGAAACTTTGCCTACATCGCTGAATAGCCCTTTAACTTCGTAGTCCACATTCATTTTGTTGGCCATTAACCTTGCGAACATCACAGCGGTTTCGGCGCGAGTCATATTATTGATTGGCCTAAATCCGCCATCTTCATAGCCTTTAATGTATGCGAAGTGGTCATCTTTGATAAGCCCGGGTAGAATTTTAAATGTGATTGTGGATTTGCCTGTATATTTTCCAATAAATGTTACAATACATTTTGCTTGCCCTACCTCGACATTATCTTGCCATTCAAGAGTGTAATCCACACCTTCCACCAGTACTGTGCCATCTTCGAGTTCAATGTGCGGTTTTGGCGTTTGCGGAGTTCCATCGTAGTATCTATCCTCAAGGTCTGATACATCTATTGAACCAACGCCATCCACCACGATTTTTCCTTCGCCGTTGCCATCACCATCAGTTGCATCACCGCCGTTGGTGGTTGTTTCGCCCCAGTCGATTGGGGTTGGCACTGATGTGGGCACTGATGATGGGTTTGTTGTCGGCACTTGTGTAGGCAACTCAGTTGGATTTTCTGTAGGAATTAGGGTTGGCATTCCGGTTGGAGTTTGTGTAGGTATGCTTGTTGGTATTTGCGTAGGTATGCTTGTTGGTGTGTTCGTCGGAATTTGCGTTGGTGTGTTTGTCGGTATGCCAGTTGGCACACTTGTGGGCGTTTGCGTTGGTATGCTTGTTGGTATATCAGTCGGCATGTTTGTAGGCGTTTGCGTTGGTATGCTTGTAGGTATATCAGTCGGCATGTTTGTAGGTGTTTGCGTTGGTGTGTTGGTCGGTGTTTGTGTCGGTTCAACCGTTGGCTGCCCGGTTGGCTCTGATGTTGGCTCAACTGTCGGCACAGGAGTAGCAAAAGGGTCAACGATTAAAGTGCCGCTGGTATAATTAATATCATAATTATTCCAAGAAATAGTAAACTGCCCGGCCGGCGGGGTTGGCAGCGAAATGGCAGTTGTTTTGATTAACGCATTGTGTGCAGCGACGGTGCCCGGGCTTGTATCTAAATAAGCTCTATTAGCTATATTTCCTGCAAAAATTACTCCTATCTCCGCTTTAACTTTGTTTAGGTCAGTGGCATGAATTCCGCCGCCTCCGGTAGCTCTGTTATTTGTAATTTTAGCAGTGTTATATAGATTAATAGCACCGGATGACGAACAACGCACGCCACCGCCATTACTATTGGTTGAATCACTAAAATAACCTTGTGCGATATTTCCGGTAATTGATGAGTTTCCATACATGTTAAGAGTGCCACTGTTAATAAGAATACCGGCACCGGAAAAGCCCAATGGAATCTTGTTATCGCGTATTGTGCTATTTCCATACATATTAATTTCACTGTTGTTACCTTGAATATATATAGCTCCACCATTCTTACCTTCATTATCGCTGATAACTGAGTTTTCATACATAAACAACTTGCCGTTTGATTGCATATATATTGCGCCGCCTTGGCTACCGGTGCGATGGGATATCTTTGCATCGCCCCACATTCTCATACTTCCTGTGCTAATGGAAATCTCGAGATGACCTTCTTTTACATTTGAAAATCCGGGTATGGTGTTTTCACCTATCATGTCGAACAGCGCATTTCCGATCGCTAAACCTCCGGAACCTGCTGCGCATTTTAATTGAACATTCTTAAATGTCATAGAAACTGTAGCAGCATTGGAAAACTGAAAATGCGGCCCGCTATTTGTAGTGATAAATGCGCCGCCGGCATAATATGATTCTAGCTTTACTTCTCTATCATAATTTATTGTTATGCTGTTTAGTCCTACTGTTAATCCTCCGATGCTCATTGTTGAAGTGTTGCCCGGCTGGGGAGTGCCTCGGATTAGAATTGTATCAATTGAATCATCTTGCAATAGCGCTCTAAGCTCTGCATCATTATCTGCCACATTTGATATGCCAAATAACTTTGCCGGTGCCTCTTCTTCTTCTTCATTCCATTCATCTTCGCATTCTTCGTCTAGGAACCATTTCATTTTGAGCTCTTCTGAGCGTTCCGGGAATGCTTCTACAGCCTTTTCTCTGAGCGCAGGTTCACCTGCTAATATAACTTCTTCTTCTTCAATGACGAATTGATATTGACGCTCAGCTACAGGATCATCGTCAAATTCGTCTAGATCCTCGATATCCACCTCGACAAAAGTTAATTCATCGATTGGCAATACTTCTTCTTCAGCCTTTGTGACTGAAAACATTAGCGATGGCATAAATCCAAAAATCATTACCATTGAAACTAGGATTGATACTGCCTTTTTGATTGAGTTTTTCATTGTTCTACTCCTTCTGCTCCCCCATCTTGAAATCATCTTACAACATTTTTTTAAAAAAAGCAATAGAAAAAACGGCAGTTATGTTAAGTTTTTGTAAAGATTGTGTTAAGTTTTTGTTAAGTTGACATGATTTATTGAAAAATGTTACTTTAAAATTGTTAGGAGTTGACTTATGAGAACTAGATTTGCGCCGAGCCCAACGGGGTTTATGCATATTGGGAATTTGAGAACCGCGCTTTTTACCTATCTTTTGACCAAGAGGCATGGCGGCCGCTTTATTTTGCGCATTGAGGATACCGATCAGGAGCGCAAGGTGGACGGCGCTGAGGAAGTGATTTACCAAACCCTCAGAGATTGCGGGATGAATTGGGATGAGGGGCCCGATGTTGGCGGGGAGTTCGGGCCGTATATTCAGAGTGAGCGCCGTGATTCTTATAAAAAATATGCCTTGGAGCTGGTGAAAAAAAGCGAAGCATATTATTGTTTCTGCGGCAAGGAGCGGCTGGATGAGGTGCGCGCGAGTTGCGAGGCGCGGAAAATTCCGCCGATGTATGACGGGCATTGCAGAAATTTGCCGCCCGCTGAATTGCAGAAATTGCTGGATAGCGGCGAGCCATTCGTCATCCGTCAGAAGATGCCGAAAAATGGCGAGACTTCTTTCGAAGATTTGGTTTTCGGCAAGGTCACTGTGCAAAATGCCACGCTTGAGGATCAGGTTTTGCTGAAATCCGATGGCATGCCGACATATAATTTTGCCAATGTTATCGACGATCATTTGATGGGAATCACGCATGTTATCCGAGGAAATGAGTATCTTTCATCGTCGCCGAAGTATAATCTGCTCTATCGGGCGCTTGGCTGGGAAGTGCCCGAATATATCCATGTTTCGCCGGTTATGCGGGATAGCACTCATAAATTATCCAAGCGCGACGGCGATGCAAATTATCAGGATTTTATCGATAAGGGCTACTTAAAAGAGGCGATTATCAACTATATTGTGCTTTTGGGTTGGAGCCCGCGGAGTGAGCGCGAGAAGTTCACAATGAGCGAGCTTTGCGAGATTTTTGATGTGGAAGGGATTTCCAAATCGCCGGCGATTTTCGATGAGGCGAAATTGGCGTGGTTCAATGGCGAATATATCCGCGAGCTTAGCGAGGATGAGTTTTTTGCTAAGGCGCGGCCCTATATAGTGCAGGCCTTGCAGAATTCGCCGTATAGCAAGCATGATATTGCGAAATTGCTGCAGCCGCGGTTGGAGCGCTTGGGCGATATTCCCGAGCAGATTGATTTTTTTTATGAGCTGCCGGAATATGATGCCGAGTTATTTGAGCATAAAAAAATGAAGACGGATAGAGAGAATTCGCTGATTGCTTTGAAGGAAGTTTTGGCTTTGATTGAAGGATTGGAGGATTTTGCCGATTTGCATGATGAAGTGATTGCATTGGTTGAAAAGTTGGGCTTGAAAAACGGGCAGATAATGTTCCCGCTTCGCGTTGCACTTTCGGGCAAGCAATTCACCCCCGGCGGCGGAGTTGAAATTGCGCAAATTTTGGGGAAGGCAGAGACGATTAGAAGAGTGAATATAGCGATGGGGAAACTTGGAGGTTCGTTATGAAATATTTGAAAGTTTTTTTAACTTTCTCTATCGTGCTTTTCGCTGGCTTTCCTGTGCTAATCGGTCTTCTTTTGATGTTGCTTAGCCAATTTATCGGAACTGATTGGATTATAATATCTGCATTCTTAATATTTGTAGTAACATTAGCTCTCTTCTTGATTGGTCTCTTATGGCGAAGAAGAGCTTGGAAACTTTACACAGCATTTTTGCTAATTTCAATGCTCGTTCTTCCTCTTACTTATGGCGGAATTCAGTTTTCTAAACAACTATCGGAAAGCAAGAAAATGCCAGAAGTGGAAGTTGATTTATCACTTTATGACCCTTTCAAAGAGCCTAGCAAGCTCGCTGAGTTGGATGAGCCATGCATGCTCAGGTTAATCGACGATTTGCCAATTATTGATGGTTCAACTGCTCTCTATCCAGTGTATTCTGCTTTTGCTCGTGCCGTTTATCCAAAGCGCGATTACATAAGGCATGACGGAAACTATAGTTATTTTGTCGTTAATGAATTGAGAGCACAGCTTAAAGATAATCCTGTCGCTTGCGCTGGAACTGCTCGTGCGGTTTTCGGGATAACTGAAAAGATTACTGATATTGCTTTTGTCCCTATGCCATCTATGGAGCAGCAAAGAGCAGCTGAAGAGATTGATGCCGATTGGAATTTCATTCCGATTGGTCGCGATGCTTTTGTATTTTTTGTTAACGAAAAGAATAAGGTTAACAATTTGACTACGCAGCAGCTGCAAGACATTTATGCTGGAAAAATAACAAATTGGAAAGAAGTTGGCGGTAGCAATGAAGAAATTCTTGCATATCAGCGCGCTGAATTTTCGGGTAGTCAGAACGCGTTTTTGAATTTTATGAAAGGTGTCGATTTAGCAACTCCACCGCAAGATAGATTTGTGGGCGGCATGGGTGGAATAATTCATAAAACTGCCGATTTCAAAAATTCGAAAAGTGCGCTTGGGTATTCGTTTAGATATTATGCGACGGAAATGAACAAGAACAATAAAATCAAGTTACTCTCTATTGATGGGATTTATCCATCGGTCGAAACCATTAAAAGTGGAGAGTATCCTTTTGGCGGCGATTTTTATGCGATGACTAGGGGTGAGCCTACTGGGAATTCGAAGTTGCTAATTGAATGGATTTTGTCGCCCCAGGGGCAAGAATTGATTAAGAAAACCGGATATGTTCCGGTTAAATGAGGAGAGCTATATGGCTGAGATTTTAGATGGGTTGAAGTTGGCGAATAAGATTAAGCGGGAGCTGAAGGAGCGGATAGCGCGCGAGGGGATTAGTGCGGCGCTGGCTGTTGTTTTGGTTGGCAGTGATCCTGCGAGCGAGATTTATGTTCGCGGCAAGATTGCCGATTGCGAGGAAGTGGGGATTAAATCGGAGCTGGTGCGATTTGGCGCAGATGCCTCTGAAGATGAGCTTACGCGGAAGATTGCTGAGTTGAATGAGGATAAAAGCATCACCGGAATTTTG
>WRBX01000009.1 GCA_009784335.1 Oscillospiraceae bacterium | reverse complement strand
TTATAGTAAATAATTAACAATTAACAAAGAACAATTAACAATTGAATTTTTGAAAATAAGAATTTCGAAGAAATTCAACAGTCATTATTCATTGTTAATTATTCATTATTAATTGATTTTAAGTAGGGGGTATTTAAATGGATGTAATGATTATTGAAAAGCCGGATGTTAGGGCACTGGAAGTAACAGATAATTATGGCAAGTTTGTTGTTGAGCCGCTTGAGAGGGGCTATGGCACAACCCTTGGGAATTCAATCCGCAGGGTGCTACTATCCTCGATTCCCGGCGCAGCGGCGACCAGCGTGAAGTTCGATGGTGTGCAACATGAATTCACCACGATTGAAGGCGTGCGCGAGGATGTCACCGAGATTATTCTCAACATCAAAAACCTCGCAATTCGCATTACCGATGGCGATGGCGGGCTGATTGTGATTGACGCGACCACTGAGGGCGCAATCACAGCGGCAGATATCAAATGCCCTGAAAATATCGAGATTGTAAACCCTGATTTGCATATCGCAACACTGGGCAAGGGCGCGAAGCTATTCGCAGAAATAACGGTTCAGCGCGGCACAGGCTATGTTTCAGCCGAGCGCAATAAGCAACTCTCGGGCGCCATTATCGGCGTTATTCCCGTGGATTCGATTTACACACCTTCGCATAAAGTGAACTACACTGTTGAAAACGCGCGTGTTGGCCAAGTGACCGACTTTGATAAGTTGACCCTTGAAGTGTGGACAAACGGCACAATTCGCCCTGATGATGCGGTGGCAACGGCTGCAGGAATTCTTTCCGAGCATGTGAATTTGCTCCGTGATATGACCGAAATCGGCGCAGCATTTGCTGAGCAAAATGCCAAGAAAGCCAAGGGCAAGAAGCCGGGCGGCGATGATTTGCTGAGTGAAAAGATTGAAGTTCTTGACCTTTCCGTTCGCTCGTATAACTGCCTAAAACGCGCTGATTTGCACCTGATTCGCGATTTGGCAGAAAAGAGCCAAGAAGAAATGGCGCGCATCAAGAATATGGGCAAGAAAAGCTTTGATGAGGTAATTGGGAAGCTGAAGGATAATGGGATTATATTGAAAGAAACTGAAGAATAGTGATTAGTGGCTAGTGACTAGTGGTTAGAAAAAAATCTAATCACTAACCACTAGACACTAGGCACTAGTTTTAGACCGAAGGGAGAAAACTAAAATGGCTGTTCACAGAAGAAAACTAGGTAGATACACTTCACATAGGGTTGCGCTAATTCGAAATTTGGCAACTTCGCTTTTGCAGCATGATAGAATCGAAACAACCTATCAAAAGGCGAAAGAGGCGCAGCGCGCAGCCGATAGAATGGTAACACTGGGCAAAAAGGGCACTCTGGCGGCTCGCCGCAGGGCTTTGGCATTTCTATATAGCGAAGATGTTGTGACCAAATTGTTCGGCGAGATTGCCGAGAAATATGCTGATAGAAACGGCGGCTACACCCGCGTGCTTAAAACCGGCCCGCGCCGCGGCGACGGCGCTGAAATGGCGATTTGCGAATTAGTTTGATTTTCAAACTAATTCTGAACGAATAACGAAAAAGTAATAACGAATAACTGTTGTAGGAAACGCTTAGGCGTTTCCTATTTTTAAAGGTGATGTAAATGAAAATTGCGTTTTATACACTCGGGTGCAAGGTTAATAATTCGGAGACTGAAGGGTTTATTCGGCAGTTTGCTGCGGCGGGCTGGGAGGTTGTGCCATTTAATGATGCAGCCGATGTTTATGTGGTGAACTCCTGCGCGGTGACGGGCATGGCCGAGGCGAAATCTAGAAAAGCAGTTAACAGTCGGCAGTTGACAGTTGACAGTGAAGATAGAAAGCCAATTATTGCGGTTATCGGCTGCGCTTCTCAGCTGGGAAAAAGCAAATTCAATGCGGATATTATTTTGGGAACAGAAAATAGGCATGAATTATTTGCGAAGGTGACGGAGACATTTGTAGGGGCGACTATTAGTCGCCCGGCCGCCAGTGGAGATAAAATTGCCACTTTTCAGGCGAACGCAGTTCGCCCCTACAATGTTGGGGGAAGAACTCGCAAAATAATCAAAATCCAAGATGGGTGCGAGAATTTCTGCGCTTATTGCATTATTCCGCATGCCAGGGGAAAAGAAAAATCTAGGGCGGTCAGCGAGATTTTGGAAGAAATAGGAGCAAATCCAAGTAGTGAAATAGTTTTGGTGGGGATTCATGTGTCCAGTTGGCAGTTGACAGTTGACGGTCGACAGTTAAGGTTGCTTGATTTGGTGGAAGAGATACTGAAGATTGATGGAGTACATAGGGTTAGGCTGGGAAGTTTAGAGCCTCATGATATGGATGAAGAATTTGTAAATAGGGCGGCGGAATTGTGTGGTGAGAAAAAACGAACCCCTCCGTCATCGCCTTTGGCGATGCCACCTCCCCTTAACAGGGGAGGCATATTGTGTCCGCACTTTCATATATCTCTGCAGAGCGGCTCGGATAGCGTTCTTGCTCGAATGGGCAGAAAATATAATTTTGATAGATTTTATGCGATTGTGAAAAACCTAAAAGAAAAAATACCAAATTGCGCGATAACAACCGATATTATCGCTGGCTTTGGCGGAGAAACTGAAGCAGAATTCAAAGAAAGCTATCGTAATATCGAAAAATGCGAGTTTGCCAAGATTCATATTTTCCCTTATAGCGAGCGGCAAGGAACAACGGGCGCGAGTAAAGAATTTATCCAAGAGCACGGAAGCGTGCCTTCGGCCGAGCGAAAAAAGCGAGCAAAGATTTTGGGTGAGTTGGCGGATAGGGCACATAATGAATTTTTACAATCACAAGTAGGGGCAGAGCAAGAAATTGTGTGGGAGAAAAACGGCGGATATACGCCGAATTATACAAGGGTTAAATGTGAAGAAGGGAATTTTGAGAGCGGAGATATAGTAAAGGTCAAAATAATGAAAAGCGATGGCGAAAAGTGTTTTGGGGAAATTATGTAGGCATTGCCGAAATCATTTGTAAAACTTGCATTTATTGTCGGAATTGTATATTATCTTATAGTTGTGAAAAGAATCAATATAGAGCTTGAAAAATCAAAGATAAGCCCATGGGTTTTTGGGTTTGTTTTGCTTTTCTCGGTGGTTTCTTCCCTGATGTTTTGGTTTAGAAAGATGATGCAAGGTGCAACTTTCGAAAGTGCAATGTTTACCGTTCGTTCTGGCGTTAGCGGAATAACAAGCGGAATGACTATGGATGCTGTGCGAGATATTCTGCTGATTTCCTTAATCTGCATGGGTTTTGCTCTGACCATTATATATTTGATATCAAAAATTAAAATTAACGGGCATCGCCTGGGGCGCACACACTTGCAAATAATGATTGTGATTATGCTGTTTTTAAGCATATTTTTGCAAGATTCAGTTTACTATATTTCGTCTTACAGAACCTATGCAAAACTTGCAAATGAGCCGTCGAATTTCATTGCTGAGAATTATGTGAACCCTAAGGATGCTAACATAACTTTTCCGGATAAAAAGCGAAATTTGATTTATATTGTGCTCGAGAGCATGGAAAATACTTTTGCAGATAATAAAAGTGGAGGGATATCGAATACAAATCTAATACCAAACTTAACTAACTTGGCAAATAAAAATGTGAATTTTTCCAATAATGATAAGTTGGGCGGTAGCTTGTTTCGCATAGGAGAAGCAGAAATGCCCGGTGTGTGGTGGACTACTGCATCGCTTGTGAGCCAAACTGCGGGGCTGCCGCTTAAGCAATTTGATAGCATGAAGGAATACAAAGACAGGACACCCACTATTCTCAGCGGCGCATGGACTCTGACTGACATTCTAGCTGAAAATGGCTATAATCAGGTTTTCATGTGTGGCAGCTATGCGGGATTTGGCGGCAGAGATAAGTATTTCCGCCAGCATGGCAATGTAGAAATCAAAGATTTAGTTACAGCAGAAGCAGACGGCATTATTCCGGAAGGATATAATAATGATTTTTGGGGAATGGAAGATAGCAAACTTTTTGAATATGCCAAGAAGGAATTGAAACGATTGGCAGAGGCAGATGGCACTTTTGCACTTACTCTATTAACTGTTGATACTCATTTCCCCGATGGTTGGGTGGATGAAGGAAGCAATGCCAGATTCAAAACTAAATATGAAAATGCGATATATAATTCTGATAGGCTTGTGGGTGAGTTTGTAAGATGGCTTGGCGCACAAGGATTCTATAAAAACACTACGATTGTATTAGTTGGCGATCATCCGTCAATGAGCGAATTTGCTAATCATAAGGGCGAGAAAAATCCGGAACATATAAGGGCGACTTATAATTGTTTAATTAACAGTGTGGCAAAACCTGCGAACAGTAAATATAGAATGTTTAGTAATTTGGATATGTTCCCAACAATACTGAGTGCGATAGGCGCAGCATACGACGGCAATGGGTTGGGATTAGGCATAGATTTGTTTTCAAATGAGCACACTTTAATAGAGCAATTTGGATTTGAGTATGTGGCAAATGAGCTACATAAAGCAAGCAAGTTTTACGATAAATTGAAATAAAGGAAAACTCAGATATGAAAAATTGGTTTAAAATTGAAAAAGCTAGAATAAACCCATGGGTTTTTGCTGCTATTTTGCCTCTTTCTATTATCGCCGGCGTGCTTTATTGGATTCGCAAAATGTGTGCAGGCGCAACCTTTGAAAGCGTGATGTTTACTGCAAGGGAAGGGCTTTCCGGGCTCTCCGGTGGTGTTGCATCAACTTTTGTTTCTGAAGTTTTATTAAATACATTTATATTCGCGGTTGTAGCAGCAATATTGGTATATTTGCTATCAAAAATCGTTCTTATATTCAAAGAAAGAGAGTTTTCAATTAGCAAAACTATATGGCAATTTTGTTTAGTTTTAATTCTATTTTTAATCTTTTTTGTTAATGATGCAGCTTTTTATATAACATCTTATAGTGAATACACTAAAGCTGAGAGAGTGCTATCTACATTTATTGAAGATAATTATATTGACCCTTCGTCAGTTAAAATAGAGTTTCCGTCTAAAAAACGAAATCTAATATTCATTCATTTGGAGAGCATAGAAGCAACTTTCGCGGATAAAGAAAATGGTGGCAATGTTCCGCATAATCTTATTCCGGAGCTAACAAATTTAGCCAAGCAAAATATTAGTTTTTCCAATACCGATAAACTTGGCGGCGCTATATTTGAAAAGGGAAGAAAGGCCTTGGGTGGCATGGGGTGGACGGCGGCTGGGCTTGTCAGCCAAACTGCCGGATTGCCACTTAAGCAAACAGAATCCAAACCATGGGATTTAGATGCATCAGTTTATTACCCAAAGGCAATAACTATGGGCGAGATTTTGTCAGGGCAAGGATATAACCAAATATTTATGTGCGGCAGCGAAGCAAGTTATGGAAAGCGCGACAGCTATTATGAAAAACAGGGAGTGGAGATAAAAGATTTATTGACAGCTCGCGAAGAGGGATTTGTCACTGAAAAATATCATAGCGGATTTTGGGGATTAGAAGACAAAAAGTTGTTTGAATATGCAAAGCAAGAAATAACTAAGCTGGCAAAAAAGGATGAGCCATTTGCATTTCAAGTTTTAACAGTAGATACACATTTTCCAAATGGATGGCAAGATGAAAACACAATAAAATCTTTTGGTAATGACTATGAAAATGCAGTGGCCACATCCAGCAGGCAGGTTGCGCAGTTTGTAGAATGGATAAAAGAGCAAGATTTTTTTGATGACACTACCATAGTATTAACAGGTGACCATTTGTCGATGACCAGTTGGGTTAGAGAGCTGGGCTGGGGGAAAGATAAGTATATTAGAACCACCTACAATGCCTTCATTAATTCCGCAGTCAAGACAGAATATACCATAAACAGAGAATTCACAAATCTTGATATGTTTCCTACAATCTTGGCCAGCATGGGTGCTAAGATTTCAGGCAATAGGTTGGGGCTGGGAGTTAATCTGTTTTCGGGTGAAAAAACGCTGCTGGAAGAATATGGATTTGATTTTTTGCTTGAAGAATTAGCGAAGACAAGCGAATTTTTAAACTACAAATTCTCAAGATAGGAGAAAAAAGTGCCAAACGACAAAAACAATAATAAAAAGCAAGACAATAAAAAAAAGAAAAAAGATTTAGCGGGGAATTTTAGCAGTATAGCCGGCTATATTATTCTTATGGTGATTTTTTTGTCTGCGTTTACTTTGCTTAGCAATCAGGAAATGGAAAAGCTTGAATATGGTGATCTGGTGCGCGAGGTGCAGGCTGAGAATGTGGTGGAGCTTAGGGTGAATGATACCAAAGCGACGGCGATTTTAAAGAACCAGACTAAGATTTCTGTGCCGATTCCATCATTAGATTGGCTGCAAAAAGATTTAGGCGATTCAATCGCTAAGCAGACAGCGGCGGGCACATTGCAATTCTCATCCGATAAATTTATTGCACCATGGTGGTTTAGCGTCATTCCAACGCTTCTCACTATCGGGTTTTTCGTCCTCATTTTTATAATGATAACGCGGATGCAGGGCGGCGGCAAGGGCGGCATGCCTTTTGGAAAGGTGAACAAGGGCAAGATGCCATTGCCCAACGGCAAAGAGATAAAATTCAAGGATGTCGCCGGCGAAGATGAGGTTAAAGCAGAGCTTGAAGAGGTTGTTGATTTTCTAAAAGCGCCGAAGAAATATACTGATTTAGGCGCAAGGATTCCAAAAGGAGTGCTGCTGGTTGGCCCTCCGGGCACGGGCAAAACTCTATTGGCTAAGGCGGTTGCAGGCGAAGCAGGCGTGCCGTTTTTCTCGATTTCAGGCTCAGATTTTGTTGAGATGTTTGTTGGCGTGGGCGCCAGTCGAGTTCGAGATTTGTTCGACCAAGCTAAAAAAAGTTCGCCTTCGATAATTTTTATCGATGAGATTGATGCCGTTGGCCGCCATCGCGGTGCCGGCATGGGCGGCGGTCATGATGAGCGCGAGCAAACTTTGAATCAGCTGCTGGTTGAAATGGATGGATTTGCAAATAACGAAGGTGTGATTATTATTGCGGCGACTAACCGCCCGGATATTTTGGATCCCGCGCTCCTTCGCCCCGGCAGGTTTGACAGGCAGGTTACAGTTTCGGTGCCCGATGCTATTGGCAGAGAAGCGATTTTGCATGTGCACACAACTAAAAAACCGCTTGATGGCGATGTAAATTTAAACACTCTTGCAAAAACCACAACCGGCTTTACCGGTGCTGATTTAGAAAATTTATCAAATGAAGCGGCGCTACTTGCGGCACGGAATAACAAGCGCAAGATTCAAATGAAGGATTTTGAAGATTCGATTATTAAAGTGATTGCAGGCCCTGAGAAAAAAACTCGGGTTTATTCTGAAAAAGAGCGCAAGCTAACGGCGTATCACGAAGCCGGGCATGCGATTATAACGCGGCTTATGCCGACGGCGCATCCTGTGCATCAAATCTCGATTATTCCGCGCGGCATGGCGGGCGGCTACACGCTGAGCTTGCCCAAAGATGATAAATGGTATGCTTCTAAGAGCGATATGGAAGAGGAAATTGTGGTGCTCTTGGGCGGGCGCGTTGCCGAAAAACTGGTGCTGGATGATATTTCAACAGGCGCCAGCAATGATATCCAGAGGGCGACCAAGATTGCGCGCAATATGGTGATGAAATACGGAATGAGCGACACAATCGGCACAATTTCCTATGCCGATGCCGAGGAGGTTTTCCTCGGAAAAGGCCTCGCGCAGGGGCGGAATCATAGCGAGAGCATGGCGACTAAGATTGATGAAGAGGTTAAGCGGATTATAGATGACGCTTATGGCAAGTGCGCTAAGCTTTTGAAAGAGCATATGACGGCGCTGGATGCAGTGGCATCAACGCTCATTGAGCAAGAAAAAATTGAAGCGGAAGAATTTGAAGGTATTTTTAAGAAAAATACCGGAAAAGAATAGGTTTTTTAGCAAAGGGGGCATCGCCCCCTTGAATCCCTGGTTCTTCGTCGTTCGGTGTTTCTTCTATCAACGGAAACCGTTGAAGAAACACCTACGCCTCGAACTAGCATGCCCATGGCATTTCTGAGTCGCTTTGCTCCTTGAAATGCTCATGTCCATCCTATGTTTTCGGATTCGGCAAAATGCATCGCTTCGCGATGTGCTACATAGTTCGCACCTACAATTTCGGTTTTCTTTTTTTGCAACAAAAGAAAACGCCTTAGGCGTTTTCTAATTGAACATTCGGTAAATTATACTCTGGAAACTTTTCCGCTACGCAAACATCTGGTGCAAACATAAATCCTCTTGCTTACTCCTGCGATTACAGCCTTAACGCGCCTTAAATTCGGCTTAAACGCCCTATTAGAACGCCTATGCGAATGGCTGACATTATTCCCAAAAACCGTTGTTTTGCCACATTTAGCACACTTTGCCATTTATTTTCAACTCCTTAATTTTCTCTCGAACTTATATATAATAGCAGTTTTCACTGACTTTGTCAAATGTTTTTCAAAGTTTACAAAATGCGCCCAAAATGTTCCGGAATTTTGTTCATTTTTGGTCGCATTTTGCATATTTTCACTGGTTTCATCGCCACTTGGCTCGAAACAAATTAATTTGTTCGCTAATCGCTCCAAATTAATTTAGCTCACCTATGTCAACTTTTAGAGCTACTGCCGTTGCATATTTTTCAGAATGCGAAATACTAATCTTATAATTCTGAATCCCGAACCCTGAATCCTGAACCCTAACAACCGGCTTGCCGCTTTCTTCGTGCTCAATCTCATAATCTCTCATAACTCCGCCGCCGCATTTAACCAATGCTTCTTTTGCCGCAAAAACCCCGGCATATCTGTGCGCTTCTTTTCCCTCTAACCACTCGCGCTCACTCACAGAGTAAACTTTACCAATGAATTTCTCGTTTTTAATCGCCTTTTTAATTCTTGAAATCTCTATAATGTCAATTCCGATTTCCACTTCTTCACCAGCTTCCTTAAATAAATTTGATTCGCGTCAAACTCTTCGTCGGTAGTTTCATCATAATTGAGCATATAATATAGCATAAGATTTGTAATTGCGGGGCTATAATGCATGGAATCTTTGTAATTGCTCAAATCCTCAACTATCGCCTTATCTCCTTGAAAATCGAAGATTCTCACATTTTCAAGCTGCCGAAGCGAATAATAAGCACCATGACGGAAATTTAATTGCTGCTCAAATATCCCTTGCTCATCGTATATCACATGCTCCAGTGCTGAAAACGGCGCAAAGCAAAATATCCATTCAACATCCGGATAGGCTCTAACAATATCGACTACATTAACCGCGATATTATTGGCTAATTTTTCATTGCTATGCCTCTCCAATAGCCTGCCGGTAGGCTCAAACTCACCTTTGTCTCGGCGTATGTTAAAATCTGCCATGGTAATTTCTTTGCTATAGTTAAACCAGCTTCCCCATTTTCTAAGGTCTTCAAGCTCATAATCCATAACTCCGCCGTTATAAGGCAACCAATCGCGGGCGATCTCCCAAGCACGCACTATTTGCACCGGGTCTAATAAATACTTAAAATCATCAAGCCAAGTTTTGTTATATAAATATGAAGGGAAAATCGCTTTGGAATCCTTAGGTTTGTCTACCTCGCCGCCAAACGATGTGAAATTCAGCTCCCAAATGACTTTTTTAACTTGTCCTGTCCGTAGTGCAACCGACAATCCCGATTGCTGTTCGAACACAGATGAACCGGCAAAAGTCTGCCGAATAGGCTCAAAACCATAGGCATTTCGAAGGGTATTAAGGCTAACATTTGCGCTCATAGAAGTGCCCACCACTACTGTATCATAAGTGAAAGAGTGAGCTATTGCCGGATTTTGAAACCGCTCCTGCCCATAAAATCTCGGCAAATACATTGTTGCCGGCCTATAAAATTGCAATGGATCGATGATAAAAACAAAAAGCATAATCAAAATCGGCACTAACAATGCAAAAAAAAGCTTTGCAATAAGCTTACTGACTACTGTCAACTGACTACTGACTACTGTTTTTCTTCTTTTTCTTGACAAAATTTCCGCCTTTTATTAAATTAACAATTAGTCAAGCATCTATGCTTGTTTTTTGATTTCAAGGAGCAAAGCCAAGTTGCAAAATTTTTCAAAAAAAATGCTAAATACTTGCACAACTTGGATTGTCGATATGGTCGATAACCTTAAGCTTCGCATTGGTTTTTTTCTATTCTAGGGCTTTATTTTTTTGCCTTTTTTGCACACAGGTTGCCTTCGGCAACACACAGATTAAACAGATTAACACAGATATTTTTAACGCGAACGCGTTAAAAATGGAAATCCGTGTAAATCCGTCATCGCCGCAGGCGATCCGTGTATGCGCGCAGCGCATCCGTGTGCTAATTAATACGCTTTCCCCTATATCCCTTGTATGCCTCTTCCGCTTTGCCCAACCCAAATCGCCTTAGTGTTGCTAAATTTCCAAATATCCGGGTGCCAAAAACAACAACGGCAGCTAGTGTTAAATCAATTCCAATCAACTTGCCGATAAGAACCAGCACCACTGCTAAAATTCCATTTCCGAAAAGCCCCGAAACAAAAATTTTCATATTAAATTTCTTGGCAATAATAGCTACAAATCCGCCAAAAACTGTATCAAGCCCGGCGAGTATTGCAACGCCGACATAAGCGGAATAAACCGCGGGAATTGTGTAATCCATAAAAACGCCAAGCAGAATTCCAAGTAAACCGGCTACTATGTAAATCATTGTGCCACCTCCTGTGCCGCGATTGGCTCGGCAAAACCAAATTCAATCGGCCGTGAATATCTCGGCACTGTAATCTCGCTTGCTTTATCGCATGTTATATTCAAATAAGTTCCGAGAATATCAAGTATTCCGCCTTGCATTTTAAGCGCACTTTCTATAACGGCACTATTGCCTATCACCTTAATCTCAAAAGGAGGCACTTTTTTCTGGCCGTTTATCGTAATCGTGCTTCCCGCACAACGAATATCAGATATCGTGATAATCCGCTCACCGTTAATAGAAATCGCCTCAGCCCCGGCATTCTTAATCTCATTTATCAAGCGAAGAAGATCAAAATCGTGAATAATATTATCATTGGAATTAGCGCCGACTATCTTAGAACCATCATTCATGCGAATTATAACACCTTCGCCCTTCACATCGGCAAGGCCCGCCAAAATTTCCATACTATGTAGCCGCGCAACAATCGCAGCATTTGCATCCGATTGCTCTGCTTTTTCCTTTTCATATTGCTCGAGTTGCGCTTTATATTCCTGCGCTTGCTCGAAAAACCCTTGCGCTTTATTGTTACTATCCACCAGCTCTCGCGCCAAATCATCAATCCTTTTCACTTGCGTTACATTGCCGGAATGGTCAATAACGCTCCTGATTTGCAAGCTTACACCAAAGCAAATCACAAAACAAATAATTGCGATTGCCGTGTGCGCCGGAGTGATTTTAATTCCTAACAGTTTTTTCATTGATATATCTCCTTAAAATAAGCCTTGCTTCCATTTCGAAGATCTAACTCACCCTTAATATTCGGCAACAATCCCTCATAGATTTCCATCAGCATCATAAATTTATATTCCATTCGAGAATTATCGCCAAGCTGCACTTCAATATTATCTAAACGAAATTTGATGTTTTTATCATCGGTTAAATCATAGTTTCGAACATTCCCAATCAATTCATGGTTTAAAATTTGCTCGCAAATCGCCGCCAAATTTGCCCTTTTGGCCTCGCTTGGAATCAGTTTTCC